>JAZODZ010000276.1:0-5021 GCA_045597285.1 Myxococcota bacterium | reverse complement strand
TCGTTTAACAGGCACGCCTATTGTCATACGGCGTGCCCGTCGCGCTATTGTCATACGCGCGGCGAACTCCTTGGTATGCCGGGCATACGGGCGATGTGCCGACTAAAAAGATTGACCGGCGGGCGACAACACTGTAGAAGGCGCGGCGGTCGGAGATGGACATGCAGTCGCTGCATGACTGGAATCGGTCATGGAGAGGAAAGTCCGGGCTCCACGAGGAAGGGTGATCGCTAACGGCGACCGAGGGCAACCTTAGGGAAAGTACCACAGAAAACAAACCGCCATATTCGTTATGGTAAGGGTGAAACGGCGAGGCAAGAGCTCACCGGGGGGATGGTGACATTCCCCGCTTGGCAAACCCCACCCGGAGCAAGATCGAGTAAAAGACGCCTCACGGCAGGGCCTCCTCGCCCGAGTTCTTTGGGTGATGATCGCTTGAGGTGGCAGGCAACTGTCATCCTAGATGAATGACTGCACCGACAATTTGTCGCGACAAAACCCGGCTTACCGTCCATTCTCCGGCCCCCGCAAGGGAGGCATTATCAAGTGTGCGGCCTCCGGTAGCCCCACAGGTGTACGCAAAGTCGTGAGACAATGAAGCCCGTTAGGGCTTCATTGTTTGTAGCCCCCGGTTGGCGCGTAGCGCCTACCGGGGGATCAAGGCAATTTCCCCCTCATTTTTCCCAACTTTGCCTGCCCTTTGGGCAGGCAAAGTTGGGTGGGGAGAAAAAGACGCCAGCATCCTGGTTGCCCCGGAATCAGACCAGTAAGTTTGACAATTACTAGTGAACAGTCTATTTAAATGCGTTTAGCTTATGTTTTGTAAGCTGATTTGTCTGAAGTGTGAACATGAATGTTGCTGAATATACAAACAAACTGTCGCCTGCTGTGAAAGAAAGCTTCGAAGAAGCTGTATCACAGGAAAATATCAATCTTGCTGCTTCCATTCTCGTCGATGAGGGATTTTCCGACGATGCGATTCAGTTATGCGTTGAACACGGCAATGTCATGGATGCTGTCGATTTGGCAGTCCTTTGCAAAAAACTTGATACCGCCGAGAAGATATGCCGTGAGCATCATGAACAAAAGAAACTGTCGGATGTCTTGATAAAGAAAGGCGAGTTCGATGCGGCGGCCGATATTTTGATAGAACTTCAGAATTATGATGCGGCTGCCAAAATATATTTTAATGCGAAAAAATTCGACACGGCCGCACAGCTTTATGAAACAGCCGGCATGTTCATGAATGCGCTCATGTGCTACCAGAAATCGGGCAATACTGAAAAACAGCTCGAGATGCAGATTCGGGCGTTTGAACACGATCTGGCACTGGCAAATGGGGATTTGACCGCCGTCAGCGTGAGCCGGACGATGGCCGTGTATGCAGCCCAGGTTTATCTCGAAAAAGAAGAGACTCGCCAACTTGGGCTTGAGACGCTCAAAACGGCGGAAGCACTGGATACGGCAGCCAATAACCTTCTGGCAAACGAGAAATACCTCGAGGCCGGGTATTGTCTGGAGATGGGCGGCAAACTGCCGGAAGCCCTTGACGCTTTCTCTATGGCCGGAAATTATGAAAATACCATTCGGCTTTGCCGCGAACTCGGTAACGAAAAACTCGAAATCGATACGCTCAGAAAGTTTAAAAAGTTTTATCGCCTTGCCCAGAAGCTGGCTGTTCCCGAGCATTATGACGAAGCAATCTCGGCCCTCAAAAGAGTGGATTCACTCGATCCCGATTTCGTCGGGGCATTGGAACTCGAAGGCGATATCTATTGCAAACAGAAGAACTTTAGCGACGCGGCATTATGCTATGAGCAGCTGTTCTGGATAAAGCTTACGAAGGAAAAGACTTGTCGGATTGCCTTCAAGGCTGGTTATTGTTACGAGTCCATGTCCGATTACCAGAATGCTCTCAAAGCATACAATAAGGTTCGCGATATCGATCCGCAGTTCAATGGCATTGAAGAATGTATCCAGTCAGTGACTGAAAAGCTCGAAGAGCGTCCCAGAGTCAATACGAGTGCAAGCTTCAGAAGACTGGATTCTGGTGGAGTGAGCAACCGCGATAATCTTGGTGGTAGCAACCGCGATAATCTTGGTGGTAGCAACCGCGACAATCTTGGTGGAAGCAACCGCGACAATCCCGGTTCGAGCAATCGCGACAATCCCAGTTCGAGCAATCGCGATTATTCCGAGCGTATGGCGGTTTCGCATCGAGCGAGAACTCGCGTCAATTCAGTGATCATTGGGGATACTGAAGTTCCGCAGATTGGAAGTACTCGTTATAAAATTATCGAAGAAGTGGCGCATGGCGGAATGGGGGTTGTCTATAAGGCAACGGATACCATTCTGATGCGCACGGTTGCGTTGAAGGTCCTGTCGCAAAAACTCAAGGATAATGAAGTTGCGCTGGAGTATTTTATGCGCGAAGCCCGTGCATCTGCACGCCTTCAGCATATCAATATCGTGACGGTTTTCGACATCGGTGCTCTCGAGGATGGCAATATCTACATGGCCATGGAGTATGTCGATGGCAAGAACCTCAAGCAGCTGATCCAAAAGACCGGCGTGTTTCCGACGAGTTTTCTCTTCCAGGTCGCAGTTCATGCGTGCCGCGGCCTTCAGTATGCGCATGACCATGGCATCATTCACAGGGATATCAAATCGTCCAATATTATGATTGCCAGACAGGACAAGACGCTCAAAATACTCGATCTCGGGCTTGCCAAAGTGCTGACCGAGGATGAAAAGGGATCCACACAGGCCATCGGAACGCCTTATTACATGAGTCCTGAACAAGTCCTTGGCAACGAGATCGATGCTCGATCTGATATCTACTCGCTTGGCGTCACGCTCTTCGAACTCGCCGTGGGCATGCTTCCGTTTACTAAAGGCGATCTGCCTTACAAGCACGTCCATGAGCCGCCTCCTCTCCCGAGTTCCATCAATCCCGATATCGATCCGGGCCTCGAAGGCATTATCCTCAAGATGATGCAGAAGAATCCGGATGATCGCTTTTCTTCATGCTCTGAAATCATTTCCGCCATCAAGAAGATTGACCGGGAAACCGAATTTTAAGCCGGTTTCACACATTTTCATTGCGGGTGTGTTGCCCGCATTCCTTGATTGGTTATCCTTATTGAGCGTCTGTCATGCACAGGCGCTTTTTCTGTCTCTGAAAGGCGTAATTGTGTATAATGCCGCGTCGCCTTGCAGGCCGTTTAACATTCTAAAAAGGAGCGCTTATGAATCAGGGTGTGATGGATTTATTTATTCAAAGGAATCGTCCTGCGAAATGGAAGGCTGTTTCTGAAGATCTCGTTCTGAAATACGATCAGAAACTTCCTGCTCAAATCATTTACATCTGGAAAAACTTCGGATTTGGGTTCTGTGAGCAAAAAGCCGTACAGTTCGTGAACCCGGATGATTTTCAGTTTCTTCTCTTTGATTTTGATTTGTCCGTTCTCGAGAACACGGTGTTTGCCGTGACAGCACTGGGCGACCTTCTGATTTGGAATGTTTCAGACAGTTCCGTTGCTGCGATCTGGATTTATTCTCTTCAGGACAGTACTTGCACGCGCCTGGTCAATGAGTACGAACTCGACCAGTGGTTTTCCCAGTGGCTGTATTTGTATGGCTTGATTTCAGAGAATGCGGTTCGAGGCAACGAAAGAGCTGACTATAAGAATCGACTTAGAGCGCTTGGTTTGCACGATCACGTTCTAGCCGGTAATTCTTTTGCGGAATTGCAACCCGGTCAGGTTTTGGGACACGAGGTGTCCGATCTGGGCGAAATCGGTCGATTCCATGCAATGGATGCCGTCGAGTATGTGACATCGTGGATACAGGCTCAGAAGACGGGAATTGAATTTCGTGAAATCTCGCTGGATGAGAAGTGCAATCCCAGCAGTTCGCCCAAGAAAGAAGAATCCAAGAAAGAAGAACAGGTTGCGCCTGTTTCTCAACCAGCGCAACCTGTTCAACCTGCTCAGACTCAGACGACTCAGGTTCAGGTACCGCAGTCTTCCCAGCAGCATGTCATCGTCATTCAGCAGCAGGGGGCATCTCAGACGATGTTAAAACCCGGTTCTGTGACCGTGGTCACGCAGTCTACGCCATCGAATGTCCAAGCCGTGGCGAATACGATTATAGAACGGCTCCGTGCTTGTCGTTTTGAACCCGCCGTGGTCATGAAGACGGAAGACCGAAAGTCGGCAATTCTCGATTCCAAATTAGGTGGCAATTACTATTATCCGGCGACAGAACAGCCACCGACGAACCTGGCAACTGGCGAGCCTCTTTTCCTGCTTGCACAGATCAACTTCCTTCAGGTGCCGCATCTGAAAGATTTCCCGGAAAATGGGTTGCTCCAGTTCTTTATCGATCCGAATCCATTCATGTTCCGGCAGTATTACAATCCGATGGAACAGGTTTCGTGGCGTATTGTCTATTATCCGGAACTGCCGAGTTATATGCAAATCGATAAAAACGGTTTTGCGCCGCGCGTTGCCGGTGGCATCACATCGTTGCCGTTCTCCAGCGAGCAAAGCTATGCCCTTCGTGCTTCCGATAAACTTCAGCGCGTCCACTGGGACGATTTTCCACTCAATGCCATGCTCAACAGGCATTGTTCGGATCTCATGCCGCAGGATCCCAAGCCAGAAGACCTTTCGGTTCTTCGCGAAGCTCGCAAATTGGCCATCAGCACGCTTCAGGGCGAATTCCAGGCTGGCGTGACTGCCGACAAAGTGATTCAAATGGCAGGCGTGCCGAGTTTTACGGGCAAAGATCCGCGTGGAGAAGATCCCCGGTTCCCGGGCATCAAGGTGCCGAATGTCCTGTTATTGCAGCTCCCGAGTGCCGATGGCGTGAATTGGGGCGGGGACAATTATGCTCACTTCTTCATTTCCAGAAAAGACCTTCGGGAAAAGAATTTCTCCCGCGTGTTCTTCGATGTCCCCGTGAAATAAGATATTTGATGGCGTGGCGTATCGGCGTAGCCGATAGCCGCGCCCATG
>JAZODZ010000275.1:0-2217 GCA_045597285.1 Myxococcota bacterium | reverse complement strand
ACATTCTGGACACTCATTTTTTACGCGGCTTGAACGCGGAAAGGGGGTGGTGTGCCAGGCCGCACGTTTGTTGGGCTAGGCGGCGGCTGGCGGGTGGGAATGGGAGAGAGAGGAAACCCTGTTTCCTAGGGGATCTATGTCCGGATTATATCCAATGACTTTTACGATAGTTCTGTTGGTACGTTAGAGGAATCTGAATGATTACGACTGTGATGTTGTCCTTTCCGCCCGCGGCATTGGCTCTGTCGATGAGCGTTTTGACAGCAAGGTCTAGATTATCCAAGTGTTCGAGGACGATGTGGAGGATTGTCTCGTCGTCGAGTTCGTTCGTGAGGCCGTCGCTGCAAAGCAGATAAATGTCGCCGTCGGCGATTGGGTATTCCTTCACATCGGGGACGATTTCTGGCTGTGTCCCCATCGCCTGCGTGATGATATTTTTGTATGGAAATGCTTCAATTTCTTCGGGCGTCTTGAGGATGCCTTCGTCGATGTACTGCTGAACAAGCGACTGGTCGTGCGATACCTGCTGGATTTTTCCGTCCCGGATTCTGTATGCACGTGAATCGCCGACGTTGATGATATCGACAGCGTTGTCGCGGACAACGGCGGAAACCATGGTCGTTCCCATGCCGCGCCTTGCAGGATTTTTCATGGCATCTCGGATGATGACTTGGTTTGCGGCGTGGTACGAGGCCAGCACCGTGTCGGTTCGGAATCGTGGCAGGAATCGATCGAAGCGTCCCCAAAGATGCGACTGGATAAACAGCTCTGCTGTTTTGCATGCCAGGGCGCTCGCAACCTCGCCGGCGGCGTGGCCGCCCATACCATCGGCGACGATGTAGACCTGCTGATCTTGAAAGATAATATAGCTGTCCTCATTCTGTGCCCGCATGATGCCTTTGTCTGTGCCGCCGGCGGATTTTGGCGTCCCAAATGACAGCGTGGGAATAAAAAGGAGTAAAATGAGTGTTAGGATAGCGGGGGTATTTTTGAACATTTGAGTTTGTGTTTGTGGGGGTGAGTTTGAGTTGAGTTGGAATTTTGAGTTGGAACGACCGGGGAGCGATTCTGTCACGATTGAAGAAAATAGTAAAATGATAGTCTTTTTTTGATATAAGGACAGTGCGGGGAACGTTTCTCGCCAACCATCAGGACGCAAAACAAAGGAGAGTTTTATGCGTACGATCGAACTTCAGGAAATGATGCGCGGTTCAGAATTTATCAACGTCAAAAGCTGCCTCGAATCAGGCGGGGTTGTGTGCATCCCGTGCCGTTCGAGTTACCGCATCATTGCAGATCTGACGAATCCGAAAGCTGTGAACGCCCTTCTTTTTTCGAAACATCGCACGACAAAAGCACCGTCTCTCGTCTTCATTTCCAATTATGAAGCGCTCAAATCGGTTGCCGGGAATATCCCGCCGAAGGCGAAACTGCTTGCGAAGAAACTGTGGCCAGGCGAGCTGACGATTCGGTTCGAACCGAATGCAGAAACGATTCCTGCGGCGATTCTGCGTCCGCTGACCAAAGCAGGCGGGAAACTCGGCGTCCGCGTTCCGAGCGAGCCCTGGTTGTTGAAATTGCTGCGCGAGCTCGATCGTCCGCTGCTCGTGTCGAGTGCCAACCGCGAAAAAAAGAAGGGTGCCTCGAGCCCGGCGATGATTCAGAAAAACTTCATGTCGAGCGTCGGGATTTTTGTGAATGCCGGTGATATTCCCGAGTCTGCGCCTTCGACGGTTATCGATTTTGTCGATGGGGAGCCGGTGATTAAGCGCGAGGGCTCGATTACGCAGAATCAGATCGATATCGCGCTGATGATGGAAGGGTAATTGCGGCTTTTGGCGAGTAGTCCCCGGCAACGCCGGGGGAATAGGAAAATCCAATGAATTAACCCCGTAGGGATTTCCCATAAAACCATACGCATGGGAAACCCCTACGGGGTTAAAAATGTGTGTAGATGCTCTCGATCCCCCGCTAGGCGCTACGCGCCAACCGGGGGCTACAAAACCGGAAGCCCTAACGGGCTTCGTCATCTCACGACTTTGTGTACGCCATGCACTAAGTCCCATCTCCATCAGAGCTGAGGAAGGGACATTTTGTATTATTGTATGTATTTTGGGGGAATCCCCTACGGGGATAGTTATGGTTGAATGACCTGATCCCCCGGTAGGCGCTTACGCGCCAACCGGGGGCTACTAAACGTGAAGCCCTACGGGCTTC
>JAZODZ010000274.1:0-9621 GCA_045597285.1 Myxococcota bacterium | reverse complement strand
GGAACACCGGCTCCAGCAGCTCAATCCTTTTCCGCACCTCCACAGGGGCCAAGAGTTCCGCCTCCTTCACCAACCTACAAACGACCGCCTTCGATATTCGAAGAACCCGCGGAAGCCGGTGCCGGAAAGCCCATGGTGCTTGCATCGCTCAACAACAACCCGCAGCGAATGAGTCCACAGCCCATGGCCCAGCAGCCACAGTATCAGGCCGCACCTCAGCCCGGCTTCGGACAGCCGCCGCTTTACATCATCTTTGCAAACCAGAAATATACCGTCGACAAAGACAAATATATCATCGGTCGTTCTTCACAGCTCGCCGATCTCGTCATCCGTGACGGCAATATTTCACGTAAACATTGCGCAATCCTCTTCAAGAATGGCCAGTATTACATCAAAGATCTCGATTCCACCAACGGCATTGAATTTCAGGGCAATCGAATTGATACCAAACGCATCGAAGAAGGCGATCAGTTCAACATCTGTGAATTCCAGTTCACATTCACCTATCGGTAGTTTCAAATCATTCCAATCGAAAGCCATGCTTTGCATGGCTTTTTTTATAGCTATGTTTAACCACCATGGATATGGTGTAAAGCTTTTCGTTCACCCCCAAATAGAACCCCATGATGGGGCAATGTTTTCTGTTGAACCCCTACGGTGTTCTAATGGATGGTGTTATCGTTTATCCCCCGGTAGCGCTACGCGCTAACCGGGGGATACAAAACGTAAAGCCCTACGGGCTTTTTGGGGTTGGTTCCAAATTATTCAGATATATCCACGCCCATTAAACAGAGCCTTTTTTATAGGCCTTTTTATCCCCCTATTTCATGCCGGTGCCCCATGATTTCCTATCACGATGATTTTACCGCCGAAGAAGCGCTCGAATTCGCCCTGAATCACGACGACGTTCCAGAGGCAGATCCCGGAACCCCAGGATTTGAGACCGCCGTCCTCTGTCGCTGTCTCGATCGGTTTCAAATCCCGGAAGAATCCCGCAAAACCTTCAGCGAAGCGGTTATCCGAATCATGCGCCCGCTCGCGGGACGCACCATCACGAGCGAAATCATGGCCGATACAGCCCGGGAGGTCGCTGCAAGGCTCATCCAATTTGCCGAATTCAGGAACGCGGACGAAACCGTCATGGCCGCGATCCAAATCACAACAGCCCTATTGAGCCTGCTCCAAAAACACGAACTCTACGAAAAGCGCCTCCGCGCCCTCGAAGAGCTCAATACATTCGGCCTCCATACCGAAACGCTTCGAAGTCTGCTCGCAGCCTCCGAACCGACAACGCACCCCGAACTCGCCCAACTGCGCCTGAACCGTGAGAAATTCCGTTCAGATCAAGCCACCCATCTTCCAGCCGCCGAAGCCTGGCTCCTCACGAACGGACATATTCCAGATAACGATTTTATTCTTAACTATCAGTTATTTACACCTCAAATCATCAACAATTTGTTCCAAAATTTTCCCCAGTACGTCAACACATTCCTGCACGCCCCTCTCGACTGGCTCTATGCCCAGTATGCCCAGATGAATGAGCTTTCAAGACATGCTCTGTGGCTTACGATGGCTAAAAAACGTGCCCTCAACAATCAGCCCGAAATCGAGGAAAGTAATTTCGAATCATGGCTGAGAAATGAGGCAGCCAACACCCATGCGGCCCGGCAGTGGCTCGATAACCGTGTGCCATCCGGACATGGCACGCTGGCCCGCGTATTTACTGCACTTCATAAACGCGAAAACGCCGATACGAACTGGTATGCCGGCTGGCTACGGGACATCGATTCCGAATTTCCTGCCGATAATGACACATTCTGGGAAAACACAGGCCAATCGTGGAATGATTTTGAAACCTATTGGCTCGCCGAAGCCTGGCGAAGTTCAAACAGCCGGCACAAAGCCGTCGCCATGCTTCAGGAACGCCTGGTCGGCGGATCCGAATCTCCACAACTCTGGATACTTCTGGCCGACACCTTCGTCGACCTGCAAAACTTCGGGCTTGCAGAACACGCCATCGAACATGCCCAGGAAACCGCAATCACGGAGGATCTCCGCATCCGCCAGGCCATCGAAATCACGCGCCAGCGCCTCGGCAAAGAAGCGCTTAAATCGGCCAAACAGGCCCACGATATCGAACCGGCGCTTCTCGAGCTCGCCATGAAATACGGGAATCCCGAGACCATTTCCGAGGCCGCGCTCTGTGCCTTCGACTCCGCTTGCGAACCCGTCGACATCATTGCCAAAGCCCTTTCCGAAACACCCCAGGCGCGTGCGCTTTTTATCCAAACCCTTGCCGAACGACGCGACATGGATCACCTCGACGAATCCTATCACCTCTGCGACGCACTCGAAAAACATAGCGGCAATGTGCCGGAAATACGCTTTTTCGAAGCCGTATGCCAGCTCGACAACCCGCCGGTTGCTGCACAAACACTCGAACAGGTGTTGCGACATCTCAACGATACCGAGCGCATTTACTGGTCAGCCGTCGACCTCTGGATCGATCTCATGGCAAGTCAGAACGCATGGTACGAAGCCATTTCGGGCATTGCCACGGCATTTGCTTCGCCCAATCCCAAAGCAGTGCTTTCGCTGATGCGCCTGATCGCCCGCCTGCCTCGCGATGCTCGCCCGATGATGCAGTCAATTCTCTTCGAGACCATCGGCCCCGAACAGACAAAGCAAATCTTCGATCGCGCACGAAATCCCGTGCCCACGCCTGAAACACGCCAGAATTCGACACTCGACATCCAGTCACTCGGCCTTTCCATGATGCCAGTATTCTGGCAGATGCTCCATCGCGTTGCGCGACTCAATCCACCGCCCACGATGGAAGAATTCGCTCGCGCCGCCCGGCGAGAAACCGTACTCGCCGCACGCGGACTTGCCACATCCAAATACGAAAAAGCCCCGGAACCCGCCGCATGGGTTCACAACACGATTTCGAAAGCCAGCGATGCCTTTCATAAATAGGCAGTAGGCAATAGGCAATAGGCAATAGGCTGTAGGTAGTAGGCAATAGGCTGTAGGCAGTAGGCTGTAGGCAATTGGTGCGCTTCCTCCTTTGATTTAACCCTGACACATTATTCGCTTATTTTATCATTTTAATGCACACGGAATATTTAATTTAAATATTTTAAAATACATAAATACAATATTTAAATAGAATATTTAAAACCCACATCAACACACAAAGTATAATACATTGATTTATATGGAAAAATTATTTTTACACACATGGCCTGGACTTTTCTATTGTCGTTTCTGCCATTTGATGGGCAGTTGATGTAACGACGGAGGTTCCCATGTATCATTCCGATAAATCATTTGAAAAAGAAATATTCAGCCACAAAGACGCACTGATGGCGCGAGCTCGCCATTTGACGCGCAACGATCGGGACGCAGAAGACCTCGTCCAGGACACGCTGTTGAAGGCCTGCCGAAATGCCGACAAATACGAAGTTGGCACAAACTGCCGCGCATGGCTATGCCGGATCATGACGAACGAGTATATTTCCCAATACAGGCATAACCAGCGCGAGATCGAATCTCTGGATCGCGACGAAGAGCTCGATGAAAACAGCCCTGATATGCGCGATGCCTACATTGACGATTCAGAATACAGCGAGTCGAGCAGCGACTTCGGCGATGAAGTCATGACCGCCCTGTCGAGCGTTCCCGAGGATTTCCGAGCCATCATCGTCATGGCGGACCTGCAGGATCAGTCATACCGCGAGATTTCCGAAAAGCTCTCGATCCCCATCGGCACCGTGATGAGCCGCCTGTTCCGCAGCCGCCAGCTGTTGAGAAGCAAGCTTCACGATTACGCGCTTTCGCTCGGCATTATCAAGGCATAATACGGAAGCCGACAATCAAATGTTTGCGGGGCGTATTGAGCGTTTGTTATATATTATTTAAATTCTATCAAATAAAAAAATGGGTTATAGCGCAGAACACTATAACCCAACGCGAAATAGCCCCGCGAGCCGCGCGTATGTCAATAGCGCGGCCACACAAGAAAAATTATAATTTATATTAATAAATTATTTATCGTCACCGTCGTCAGAATTCGAATCTGAATCTTCATCATTCGAATCTGAACTCTCGTCGCTAACAATTGTCGGAGTGATGGTCGGAAGATTCACGCCGGAATTGCGGATCATAGCTTTGAGGAAATCGGATGCGGCGTTGGAATCCTGGGATGTGGCCGTCACCATAATATTTTCGGGTTCAATGCCACCGGATTCGACTTCGGAATCATCATCATTCTCGCCTTCATCATCTTCAACCGGTTCGGCACTGGCGAGGTTCATAGAAACGGCCTGTCGGGTAAGTTCCTGCGGGGAATTGGCGCGAAGGGACGAGGCATTATTCTTGACGAACTCGATCATTCGATCGCGCATATCCTTGGCATCCGGGAAGGGCTGGCCCTGAAGTTTTTTATCAATGAGATCGACATAGAAAGCGGCGGCGGGCTGGCCTTTTTCGGCATCCGCCTGAAAGAATTTACGCGCTTCCTGAATCATCTCAGTTTCTTTGCCGGTATCACCGAGTTTTTCGCACACTTCAGAATACTGAAGTTGCAGCATCGCGCGTTCAGGGCCGCGGAGCCTTTCAAGCATACCATCCATGAAACGCGTGGATTCGGTGAGCATTTCTGTTCTTTTGCTCTTCTTGCCCATTTTTTCATAAACTTCGGAAAGCTGCATGCAGATAGCGATATGTGTCTCACCGTCTGAATTGGAGCGAATTGCTTCGAGAAGTTCGACACATCGGTCGAGTTTTTCACCGCGTTTGAAGTAAATACCGGCGGCTGCCGCGGCGGCGTTCTGATCGAACGACAGCTTGTGCGTTCTGGGATCGACCTGCCAGTAGAGATGATTGACGGTTTCGAAGCAGTCGAGAGCCTTGTCATCGTCGCCATTTTCCTGGTACAGGCGGCCTGCGAGCCTCTGGACGGAAATATCTTTTGGATACGTATCAAGAAGCACCTCGACAGCATCAATGCCGGACTGATAATCACCGGAGATAAGGCCGTGCTGGGCAATCGTGGCGAGCACCTGAGCGTTATCGGGATCGAGATCGTGCGCGGACTGAAGGACATCTTCTGCGACGTCATATTTCTTCAGGGCCCAGAGGATTTGGACGCGCAACAATTTTGTCTCGACTTCATCGGCGGTTTTGTCGGCGATTTCAAGGATGGCGTCGGCTTTTTTAAAGTCTTTTTTGCCCATGTAAGCCTGTCCCAGCTCGCACATGATGTAAGTGTCTTTTTCGTTTTCGGGCGAGGCGTGATAGAGTTTTTCGAGTTTTTCGATGGCATCGTCGAACGACTGTTCCTGGATATCGATGAGGGCTTTTTTGAACTCTCCGCCCAGCCTGTCACAATGCTCGGCTTTTTCAAAAGTCAGGGAAGTGACATAGAGGTTCCACTTGTCGTCGTCATCGAGGCCTGTCACTTTTTCTTCGCCCTCGATATGGGGTTCGACGACCTGTTCTTCTTCCTGCCAGTGGTCGGCATTTTCGATGAGTTTGTTGAGTTCATCGCGTTCGTCGTCATTGGTGACGTACCTTGCGGCTCTGTCGATAGCATTTTTGGCGGCATCCGCCTGACCGCTTCTCAGATATTGTTTTGCCTGGGAAAGGGCATTTTCATAGATCAGATGCTTGATTTCGCCTTCCTTGTCCCTGGCGGTTTCTTTTTCATCCATGCCTTCTGCCTTTTCCAAGGCTTTTCTGACATTCATAAGCGCATCGCCAAAGTCTTCACACGCAAGTGCTTCCTCACATTTATTCAGATAGAACTTAAAGTCTTTCTTTTTGAATAAATCAAACAGCCCCATTTTGTACTCCTGTATGGAATATTGAGAATAAAGTATCACAGGCTGGCCGGTCGGACAGGCCAAACAAATTTTTTACTATATAATATAATTGAATAATATACAAGACAATATCCTACACTATCCCACACGATCGTCACAATTCAGGCTCTAATGGCGTTTCTTGAGTATGTAATTCTGTCGACACCAGGCGGAGGGCAATCGTTCTGCGATGATGATAAGTCTGAATTTCAAAATTCCGTCCGAGCCATGAATGTCGTTGGAGATACTAAATAGTGAGTAAGTCACAAGTTGAGTCACGGGTGAGCGCAATCACCATCAAATATACTCGCCCAATGGGATAATGAACCCCGCAACGCGTGTGAGGCGAGGTCAGCGTAATTGTTCAGCCCCTAACAGTGCTTCTGAATTATGTAGTTCTATCGGTCCCAGGCAGGAGGCAGGAGAACGCGATGAAGTAAATGCCTTGTTTTTTAGTATAATCCTCTGTCCCCTTGGGGAAAATACGTTGTGAAAACAGCTGTTTCTCGGGCGAGTCGCCCGCGTCCCCAAGTAGGGCTGAATAGTTACAGGTCAGCAAGGAGGTGCTTTTAATTTCGGGATTCACCACTTGAGAGAAAAGCGCAAAGGGAATATAATTGAGCGTCTTATTTTTGCCAAACGGCTTTTAATTCTCATTTTTCAGGAGTTCAGGAATGTCGGACGAAAGAAACCCGAATAATGGCTTAGGAAATTTTGAAGGTAACCGTGCTGGAGCGAGGACAGCTTCAGGTCGATTTCCTGCGATCAACGCAGGGCGTGGCGCGGTTGGAGCACCGGGAAGATTCTCCCAGGCGGCCATGCCAGCGGTAGGCAGAGCGGGTGCGGCAGTACCTCCTGCAGTTCCGACAACTCCCGAGCCGCCAGCGGCGGCAGTACCTCCGACGCCTCCAGCTGCACGTCCGGGAGCGGCACCTGCCGGTCGCGGCGGTCGTCCCGGAATGACTGGCCGAGCAGGCGGAAGGCCGGCCGTTTTTGCTCCTGAAGTTCCTGCCGTCGAACCCGTAGTCGTCCATGAACCGCCTCCTGCACCTGCGCCAACGCCTGCCCCCAAACCTGCTGTCGGCAGGGTTTCGGCAGCAAAGCCTCCTGTCCGGGGAGCTTCCGTAGCACACACGATGGAAAGGCCCCATGTCCCCACCCCAAAAGTCGTCGAAGAAGCACCAGTCATTGAAGAAGCCCCCAAAGCTCCCGTGATTGAACCGGATCCGGTTATCGAAGAAGTTGCCGTGGTCGACGTGGCTCCCGTTGCGGCCCCCGTCATCGAAGAGCCTCCCGTTGTTGAGCCTGAACCTGTCATCGAAGCAGCCCCCGTGGTCGAAGAAGAGCCCAAAGCGCCCGTAGTCGAGGAAGCCCCCGTTGTGGAAGAAGCGCCCGTGATCGAGGAAGCGCCCGTGGTTGAAGAAGAGCCTGCTGTTCCAGCTGTTGAAGAAGCGCCTGCGGAACCCGTGGCAGTGGAGCCCGTTGTCGAAGAAGCCCCTGTTGCAGAAGAAGTACCTGAAACTCCTGTTGTAGAAGAAGTCCGGGAGGCTGAAGACGCTTCCGATGCGGATGACGGACAGGAACAGCTTCTGATGCTGGATGCGCCCTCACTGGCGCCCGTTGCCGAAGCCCCCAAAGCCGAGCCCAAAGATGATTACTACGATTCCAAAGACTCGTTCTCTGATTCCGATGATTCGAAAGACGAGGAATTGGAAGAAGAACTCGAAGAGGACCCGAAAGACGCCGCACAGGATAAGGGGCCTGCTTTTGAAATCAAACCCATTCCGGCAGAGCTAAAACACGAAACCTATCTTCGCGACAACGGCGCCTACCGCCGCGAATCGCGTTCTCTTCTCCGTTCCCAGAGCTGGACGGAATTAGTCCAGATGATGCAGAACGTTCTCACGTATGCACCGTGGGCCGATCTTCCCGAAGTCCGAAGCAGCATCTTAAAAGAGATGGCCGGCATTTATGGGGACAAGCTCAATGACTCGGACAAGCAGAAAGAAACGTATGCCCAGTTGCTTCGTGAAGATCCGTCGAACGAAAGCGCCCTCGAATTCATGGAGAACATCCATCGGGCCAACGGCGATTTCAACGCCATTCATTCGATGTATCGCAAGGTTGTCGATGCTGTCTGGGAAAGCGACGAGCGCCTTTTCTACACACAGAAAGCCGTTGAAATTGCTCAGACTGAGCTTAACAAGCCGTCCCTGGTCATTTCTGACTGGGAGCATCTGTGGGCACTAGGCGAACACGGCGACGATGTCCAGAGCGCGATGATGGCCGCCTACCGTGAAAATGGAAGCTGGGAAAAACTGGCGAAATTCATCCGCGAGAAATGTGTGGACTGGGGCATCCTCGAACGGCTTGGTCTCCGCGAAGTGATTGAGATTTATATTTCGGGTCTGAACGATGCCACGCGTGCTTCGGAAACACTGCATGTTCTCCTTAAAGATCGTCCCAAAGATCCCCTTCTTCTCCTTCAGCAGATCAATATCTGCCGCATTAACAGCGATGTCGACAACCTTGCCAAAATCAGTCGTATGTCCGGCTTGGACAAAACGGTCGAGCTCGACATCCATCGCGCTGCTGCGGACGTTTTGTGGGACAAAGGCGAGTATGACCTTGCCGTAGAAGCTTATGATGCGATTCTGGAAGAGCTTCCCGATGACCGCGATGCGCTTCATGCCCGCGAACAGTACTTCATTCTGAAAGAGATGAATGAACAGCTGTGCGAGTTTTACAGAATGCGTGCTGACAACGAGCTGAAAAAAGGTTCACAGTCCGAAGCCGTGATCCTTCTCAAGAAAGCAGCCGATGTCGCGGAAAAGAAGATGTTCGACAATGAACTTGCGATATGTGTTCTTAAAGGCGTTGTCGAAATCGAGCCGAATGATGTCGAAACCCATGAGAGAATCATAGCCCTCTATGAAGCGATTGGCGACGAACAGAGCGTTGCGGATTCGATGGAAAAACTGCTTGCGTTGACGAGCAGACCTGCCACGAAGAGAGAAATTCTTGCAAAACTGGGCAGTTTCTATCTCGACAAACTCGAAAATTATGATCGTGCCGAAGAGTGCTGGAAAAAAGTCCAGGCCTTTGATCCCAGAAATCCTTCCGTCAGTGAAGAGCTTTCGCGTGTTTATGCGAAAAAAGGCGATTTCGAAGCGCTGGACAACAGCCTGACGCACCAGATCCGTTTTTCAGATGACGATACCATTCTGTCACTGGCTGAAAGCAAGGGCCGTTATCTCATGCAGCACAGTCCGGAATCAGCCCATACGGCAGCCGGCTGGGAAATCGTACTGGACTGCAGTCCGAACAACAGCAATGCACTTGAAAATCTGAGTTTGGTTCTCGAAAAGCTCAACCGCAACATCGAAATGATTGGCGCGTGGGAACACGAACTTCGAACGGTTCAGGATCGGGATGAGAAAATTGCGCTTGGCCTTCGCATTGCGGATGCCTGTGTCGAAAACGAATCGCATGCACAGGCAGTTTCTGCCTATCTGAGAGTTCTCTGCTGGGAACCGACACAGGCGAGCGCCCTGATGGCGCTGGAAACCATCTGCAATGAGAGCGAGCGAGCGATTGTTCTTTCGGCGCTAGAAGTCGCGGCCATCATGACCGAGGATTTGGCAAAACGGTGCGAGATACTGAAAGCCTCCCTGCGCTTTATTCCGAAAGGCAATATTGTTCAGCGCATCCAGATGATGCGCCGTCTGATCATCCTGGGCGACCACTCTATTTTGAA
>JAZODZ010000273.1:0-5067 GCA_045597285.1 Myxococcota bacterium | reverse complement strand
CGAAAGTATTGAATTCACGGGATGATTACAAGATGGGGTATCTCTGGAAGACCAATGAATTGATATGCTATGATGTAATCAACCCAACACAATATGTATTTAATGAAGACACAGAGACCTGTACCCCTGTTTATACAAGATACTTTGAAGATTATAAAACATTTTATATTAATGCGCTCAATGATGTGGAAAATGCCAAACAAACCCGAGAATATGGACTGGATATGGAGAATCATCCGAACTGGTTCGATGCTTCATATATATCGTGGCTTTCGTATGATTCATTGAATATAGAATTACCGGATGGACATTTATTTTTTGCACCGATTATTAATTGGGGCAAATATCGGGAAGAAAATGGCAGACTGATGATGCCAGTCAGTGTTCGTTTGAATCATGCCATTGCAGACGGGTTTCTGGTAGCCAATGTTTTCCGCTTGCTGCAGTTGGAGATCGTGGCAATAGCCGACGGCAAAGGCATCGAGAGATAGACGCACTCACAGTCTGGTGAGTGCGTCTTTATAGGATGCGCTCCTCGTCCTACAGGCAGTCGGCTTTTCCTGAATGCCATGCTTTTCCGTCGAATGCAATCTGATTGCAGACTTGCTGAGTCG
This sequence comes from Myxococcota bacterium, assembly GCA_045597285.1. Lineage (GTDB taxonomy): Bacteria > Myxococcota_A > Bradymonadia > UBA4248 > UBA4248 > UBA4248. Next base: position 4,453 of record JAZODZ010000273.1, on the reverse strand, counting down.
TCGTATTGGGGCAGAGCTTCGGGTCGGGATTGGAACGGTCGCAGGACATCCAGTCGCTGACGGACTGGGAATGCTTTGCGGACCAGTGCGTGACGAGGCGCATATCCTTGCCGGCAAAGATATAATTTTCGTAGGTATCGTAATCGGTTTTGACATCGGCACCGTCTTCGATCGACGCCGATATCGTGTATTTGCGATCGATTTGAAGCAGGATGGCGGTCGTGTCCATAAACGGCAATGTCTCGATCGCGCTGATATCGTATTCATAAACCCGTTCCGGATCGCTGTCGCGTTCTTTGCCGAGATATTTATTTACGCCGATATCCTTGATTTCATAAATATGATTCACCTTCGTCGTGGTGTCGAGCAGATTGATGAAATAACTATATTCTGCATACGTCGGAATGACGCACGTGATAAGCTGGTAATTGAGTTTTCCAATGACTTGTGCATCGCCTTTGGTACAAATATATTCATTGAGATTATATTGACTGTTCAGAAGTTTTTTGAGGTTTTCATTGAAACCGTCACCAGGGTTGATTTCGAGATCTGCGGCGGGATAATTGTCGGCGACGGATGCCCACCGTGCGCTGGACAGGCTGGCGGCATTGACTTGCCATTTGGCAAGCCCTGTGGGTTTGGGCTTGTTTGCACGTTCGCTGACGCCGACAGAAGGCTGTGTTTCGGCGGCAGTTTCCGTCTTCTTGTTCGAGTTGCCGCATGCCGTGAAAAGCGCCAAAATCATGGCTGTAAGGATGAGAGATTTCAATGTTTTCGACATAATTCGCTCCATAAAACAGGTCGTCCCCCGTGATGCTACGAACCGGGATGATACCATATTTTGGCAAATGCGCATTATGATTGTTGGGATTCCGTGCTGACAAAAAAGGGGGCGCGGGCGTATGCAATAGCCCGCGCCGGGCACCGTATGCAATAGGTGCCCGCCCCAGAACAAAGTCGAAAAAAGCCGGATGACAAAAATCAAAAGGGCTACGTTGTCAAATTTTGAAGGATGTGTTAGAAGCGTTGCGCTTTTTAGCCGTCTTATTTTGGATGGCGTAGGGTTGTCTGAACGGTTTTGAGCGCGTGCGGACGTGTAGATGACTGGCGTGTTTGGGCCGATTCAGGCTTGTGTTGTTTTCATCTGCTTAACAAAGCCAATTTAAGGAGAAGGCATTCATGGCTGGTAAAACGAAAACACTTGATGGTAATGAGGCTGCTGCACATTCCGCGTTTATGACGAATGAAGTCATTTGCATTTACCCGATTACACCGTCGTCGACGATGGCGGAACTTTCGGATGACTGGGCGGCGAAGTCTCAGACAAACCTTTGGGGCGAAATTCCCCGCGTCGTTGAGATGCAGTCGGAAGCCGGTGCGGCCGGTGCTGTCCATGGTTCGCTCGTCGCAGGTTCATTGACGACGACGTTCACGGCTTCGCAGGGTCTGCTTCTCAAGATTCCTAACATGTTCAAGATCGCCGGTGAACTGACGCCTTCCGTTTTCCACATCGCCGCTCGCTGCCTTGCCAGCCACGCCCTTTCGATTTTCGGCGATCACAGCGACGTCATGCATGCCCGTACGACCGGCTTTGCCATGCTGTCGTCGACGAGCGTCCAGGAAGCACAGGACATGGCGATGATCGCCCAGATGTCCACGCTCAAATCCCGCGTGCCTTTCCTGCACTTCTTTGACGGTTTCCGTACTTCGCACGAAGTCAACCGTATCGACCTGCTTTCGCTCGAAGATGCCCGCGCACTCATCGACGAAGACCTCGTCCAGGCTCACCGCGAACGCGGTCTGCATCCCGAAAATCCGACCATCAAAGGTACGGCGCAGAACCCCGACATCTTCTTCCAGGCCCGCGAAGCATGCAATCCGTATTATGATGCAGTGCCCGGTATCGTGAAAGAAGCGATGGCTCGTTTTGAAAAACAGACCGGCCGTCATTACGATCTCTTCGATTATTATGGTGCCAAGGATGCCGACCGCGTCGTCATTCTGATGGGTTCCGCGATTGGTGCCTGCCATGAGACGATCGACGCCCTCAATGCCAAGGGCGAGAAACTCGGCGCACTCGCCGTTCATCTGTATCGTCCGTTCGATGCCAAGGGTATTCTCGCGGCTCTTCCGAAGACCGTCAAGAGCATTGCCGTTCTCGACCGCACGAAAGAACCCGGCGCACTCGGCGAACCGCTCTATCTCGATATCGTCGCAGCCGTCAGCGAAAACTGGAGAGAAATCGTCGGCTCCAATCTGCCCGTCGTCATCGGTGGCCGTTATGGTCTGTCCTCGAAAGAGTTCACGCCCGCAATGGCGAAAGCCGTTTTCGACGAACTCAAGAAAGATGCTCCGAAGAATCACTTCACGGTCGGCATCAACGACGATCTGACCAAGCACAGCATCGCATGGGATCCTTCCTTCATTACCGAAGATCCCGAAAACACCCGCGCCATCTTCTACGGACTCGGCAGCGATGGTACCGTCGGCGCCAACAAGAACTCCATCAAGATCATCGGTGAGAACACCCCGCTCAACGCGCAGGGTTATTTCGTTTATGACTCGAAGAAATCCGGTGGCGAGACCATTTCTCACCTCCGCTTCGGCAAGAAAGCCATCAAGGGCGCCTATCTGATTCAGCGTGCGAACTTCATCGCCGTTCATCAGTGGGGCTTCATCGAGAAGAAAGACGTTCTGGCCAGCGCCGAAGACGGCTGCACGCTCCTCGTCAACTGCCCGTACAGCGCGGACGATGCCTGGAACCACATTCCCGCCGAAACGCAGAAACAGATCATCGACAAGAAGATCAAACTGTATGTCATCGACGCCGGCTCCGTAGCCGAAAAGACCGGCATGGGCAACCGCATCAACACCGTCATGCAGGCATGCTTCTTCAAACTTTCCGGCGTTCTCCCCGAAGACGAAGCCATCATGCGCATCAAGGAAGCCGCCAAGAAAGCGTACAGCAAGAAGGGCGAAGCCGTCGTTCAGAAGAACTATGCCGCCATCGACGCCTCGATCGAGAACCTGCACGAAGTCAAGGTCCCCGGCACGATTGGCGATCTCAAACGCATCTCGATGGACTACACGGGTGCTCCCGAATACGTCCAGAAGATCATGTCCAAACTCGTCAAAGACGAAGGCGAGAATCTGCCGACGAGCGTTTTCGATGCGGACGGCCACTTCCCGACGGCCACGACGCGCTGGGAAAAACGCGGTATTGCGCGTGACATCCCCATTTGGAACCCCGAAGCCTGCATCGGCTGCGCATTCTGCTCCATCAGCTGCCCGCACGCCGCCATCCGCATCAAGGCCTTCACGCCCGACAAACTCGCCGGTGCGCCCGCGAGCTTCACGACCCGCGACTGGAAAGGCAAGGAAGTCGAAGCCGGCTCCAAGATGCGCGTCCAGGTTTATGCCGATGACTGCACCGGTTGCGGCGTCTGCGTAGGTCAGTGCCCGGCAGCAGCCAAGGGTGCCCTCAGCATGCAGTATCGCCTCGATCACCTCGACGAAGAACGCGCCAACCTCAAATTCTTCGACACGCTTCCGTATAAGAAACGTACCGAAGTCGACAAGGCCACGATCAAGGGCTCGCAGCTCATTCAGCCGCTGTTCGAGTTCTCCGGCTCGTGCGCGGGCTGCGGCGAAACGCCTTATGTCAAGCTCGTCAGCCAGCTCTTCGGTGATCGCATGGTCGTCGCCAACGCGACGGGCTGCTCCTCGATTTACGGCGGCAACCTGCCTTCCACTCCGTGGGCAACCGACGAAAACGGCCAGGGTCCTGCCTGGGCCAACAGCCTCTTCGAAGACAACGCCGAATTCGGTCTCGGTATGCGCCTCGCACTCGACCAGCAGATGGACCTCGCCAAATCCCTCCTGAAGAAACACGCCGACAAACTCGGTGAAGACCTCGTCGATCGCCTCGTCAACGGCGAACAGAAGACCGACGCCGACTTCGACCGCGTCCGCGCCGACATCGCGGCCCTCAAGGCCAAACTGTCCGGCTGCGACTGCGACGACAGCAAACGTCTGCTCAAAGTCGCCGACGCCCTCCTCAAACGTTCGCTCTGGATCATGGGCGGCGACGGCTGGGCTTATGCCATCGGTTACGGCGGACTCGATCACATCTTCTCGTTGGGCCGCAACGTCAACATCCTCGTCCTCGACACCGAGGTTTACTCGAACACCGGCGGTCAGGCCTCCAAATCGACCAGCCGCGGTGCCATCGCCAAATTCGCTGCCGGCGGCAAACCTGGCGGCAAGAAAGACCTCGGCCAGTTCGCCATGGCTTACGGCAACGTTTACGTCGCCACCATCGCCCTCGGCGCCGACCGCAACCAGGCCCTCAAGGCCCTCAAGGAAGCCGAAGAATACGAAGGTACGTCGCTCATCATCGCCTACAGCCCCTGCATCGCGCACGGCATCGACATGTCCAAGACCCAGGATCGCA
>JAZODZ010000272.1:0-1587 GCA_045597285.1 Myxococcota bacterium | reverse complement strand
GCGTACTTTTCGTCGTCGCAGTCAATCGACAGCTCTTTGGCCAAAAGATAGTTCACCTTCTGGTCGACGAGCTTCGGGAAAAAAGGATGTGCAATCTTCGAGTTGGATAGCCGCTTCGGCTCGATTTCCTCACCATTGTTGCCGATGAAGAAGCGCCGCCGCTTCATGATGTCGCTGTCGTTTTCGTAATAACGGGCGGCCACGTCCATGAACTGCTTGCGCGGGTCTTTTTTGTCCTTTCTAATCTTTTCGAGAATGAACTCGGGTGTAAATTTCTGATTCTGCATGATGCGTCTCCGAATTATCGGAGCAACCGCCACAGTTGTTTTTGGTGGAGACGCGGTGCGCAGGGTTATTTGCCGAAATGTGCCGGCAATGAAGGCTTGTGTTCCATCGAAAGCTGAATTGTTGCCTTGATTTCTGACAGCGTGATCTGGAATCTGTTGAACGCTTCGGTGTTGTCTTTCAGAACTTCCGTATTCTGGGACAACAGCCGGGCTATTTCTGCCGCCTGTGATGCGTTTTCCGTGGCCTTGGTTGTGAGCAGGGCACGGAGTTCTTTTTCGAGATCGCCGACGCGTTTGTATAGATACACGACGACAATACACAGGATTGCGATAATGGCATAAAGCCCATACGTCGAAATGCTTTGTGCAACGGGTTCGATGGCTTCCATAATTATTCCCCTTCCCGGATGGCGGCGGCAAGCGCCTCGTGTTTGGCTTTGCAGATGCCGAACGCTTCCATGTAGAGTGACAGAATGCGAACGAGATCGGCGTTGGTTTTGATATCGCCCATCGCGGGCTCAATGCACGGTTGCATCAACACCGTCGGCGGTTCGATCTTGATATCCGGGACAGCTGTCGGCAGGCGAGTCGATGCAGAACAGCCGCCGAATATCATCGGGCACAGGATCGCAAAGCCAATCCACAGCCTCATTCGTCTCGATGTTCGACAGGTTTTCCATGCGAGTTTCGTGATCATAGTGCGCTTCCTCGGAATTGTTCACAAACAGTGTCAATGCCTCGTCGAGCCGACGTGCGGCATCGATAATGCGCAGGCGGTCGGCATCGCGCTGTGCAATGGCCTCTTCGAGCTGTGTTTGCAGTTCCGCCGCGTCCTGCCGTGATTTGGTCAGTTCCCCCTTGATATGGAGTGTCACAGCAAACAGGGAAATAACGGCAAGTGACAAAAGTACAATAATGATACTCGACGGCGAAAAAGACATAAACGCAACTCCATGAGAAACGGATTAAATATCCGTCACGCATAGAATTGGCGCGGTCTTTCGATAATACAAGAAATTATTAGAAATTTATTAAATAATCGTTATTTCTTAATAAGATATTTATAATCTTACGTTTCGCATATCGCGTTAATGTCATATCGCATTAGGCTTTGTTTAACCAACGTGGATATGGCTTTTGACCTCACCCCGGCCGCTATCGCGGCCACCCCTCTCCCATTGGGCTAAGGAAGGGACATTTTGTATTATTGTATGTATTTTGGGGGAATCCCCTACGGGGATAGTTATGGTTGAATGACCTGATCCCCCGGTAGGCGCTTACGCGCCAACCGGGGGCTACT
>JAZODZ010000271.1:0-3589 GCA_045597285.1 Myxococcota bacterium | reverse complement strand
GTGAGGTCGTTGGTACCGAAGGAAGCGAAGCCATAGACGGGGTGAACGTCATCGTCATAGCCGGCGACTTTGGCGCGGAGGGCGGGGACGATTTCGTTGCCGGAGATGGCGGCTGCCGGGGTTTCGACCATCGTGCCGAGTGCGTAAGGAACTGCGAAGCCCTGTTCTTTCTTGACCTGGGCTGCTACCTTGACGGCGATTTCGAGAATGGCCTTGACTTCCGGAGCGATGATGACGAGCGGGATTTCGATTTCGGGTTTCGGATGTTTGCCTTCCTTGATCAGTTCGGCAGCGGCATCCAAAATGGCCTTGATCTGCATCTCGGGGATTTCGGGGTTGGTGATGGCCATACGGACGGAGCGGTGACCGAGCATCGGGTTCTCTTCCTGTTTCAGGCCGCTGTTGTGCGGGAAGAACTCATGGAGAGGAGCGTCGAGCAAACGAATGGAATGCCCCATGCGGATGATGGTTTTGAGGCCGTGCTATCGCTGCGCGATATGCCGGGTGTAATGCTCATTTTCATCCATCTACGCGCCCAATCGCATTGAATAATGCCACATACGCTCGCTGTTTTTCAGCCTTGCATATACACCAGAATTGTACATTCACTTCGTCATCTACAAGCGGTACCGCAATTTTACCGGTGCCAACGTGGGTAAATGTATGGCAATCAATGGCAGTCGTGCCGCAGACAGTGAAAAAGAAATCGCCCAGCGGGCTAAGAATTGGGGTTGGTAGAATATAAAAATACAGACTGGAGGCAATATGCAGGAATTTCGTGAGGATATGCGTCAGATGACACCAGAAGAATTGGAGCAAGGCAAGCGCGCAACATCATAAATCAGCAGAATGCCCGCATACAACTGGCGCGATCAATCTGAGCAATACTTGCGCTGTCGTAGCGGTTTCTTTTCCGCCTTCTTCTCTACCTTGGTTCCGTCGAACATATATCTGTGACTGGCATCCGGAGCCAATATCCAGTTTTGGGGATAATGGCTGAAGTCATACGCTTCATAAAACATGAAGTCCATGTTTCTTATGTTGGAAATGTCCCATGAATCCAACGGCTGGTTATATTTGTATGCTTGAAAAAACATTCTTTCCATGTTTTTTACATGGGATACATCCCAAAGTTCGAGGGGATGGTTGAATGATGCAGCACCGCTAAACATATGACTCATATCGGTTACTTTCGACACGTCCCATTTCTCGAGGGGCTGGTCAAAGATAGCGGCCGCCTCAAAGGCATGCGACATGTCCCTTACCTGCGTCAGGTTCGGTGCCTCTGAGGGTAACTGTTTGAGGCGAGTGCAATCTGCGGCAAAGGCCATCATGCTTTTCCACTCGATGTCGCCCCAGTCGTCGATCGACGTCACGAGTTGGACACGATCGTACATGTCCTCGGCGAACTCATCGTAACCGTGGTCACAGAATTTGTACTCTTCCTTGCAGTTAAAGTTATCCGGTTTGCGTACTATTCCTCTGCAATAGGGGTCTGTGGAGCTAGGACAGACAGTGGGCTGTCGATACGGAAGATTGCAGCGGAAATTCTCTGGATTTACACCAAAGTCACAATCCTCATAGAGATAGCTCTTGTCGATAATGGCATCACTGTGCACCGGATCATCGATCAGCATACCGTTCGCGCAAAGCCAAATTGCGGGAATGTCGCCGCGCAGATGTATCTGGTGGTTACCACTATTGTATTTATATTTACAAACAAAAGAATCTTTCAGATTTTTGTGTTCATAGACGCCGTCGCCGTCGCAGTCCAGGTCGTACTGCAAAGGATACTTGCCGTCGACGGTGTGAACGGCCACCAGATAGCGGATGGTTTCATTCTTCCACGACTTGGGGTTGGTGTCGATCTTGATCGTGCTATCGGGCTTCGCGTTCTCATCGTCCGCGATTCTCTCTTCTTCCTCTTCGTCCTCATCATCAGGATTGCTTATCTCGAACAAATGGTCGATCCAATCCCATACGTGCTTGCCCTTGAACCCCGGGGAATGGCGGCGAGCGCGAGGATTGCTTGGTGTCATAGGGATATCCGTGGACACGGTAAAGACGAACGGCTTTCGGTCGGAGAAATCCTTGGCCTTGGAGTCCTTGGCGGGATTGGGCTTCGGAACGGGCATGCGGAATCTCGGGCCGTCGTCATCGTCGCTATTATCATTGTTGCCGAAGGCACTGGGAGCATCGAAATCCTCGTCGAGTTCCCTGATGTCTTCTTTCTCGCGAGGCACGCAAGGAATATCGCTATTGTTCAGGGATTGCGCGGCTTTGGTCGTGTCGTTACTCGCCATGATACCGTCGTTCGAGGTTGATGCCGTGGTGACGGACTGCACTGAGGAAGCTGTTTGCACGTCCGCGTCCTGCGGTTTTTTATTGCACGCGGCGGCGGTGATTGCGAGCGCAAGGATGAGAAGAGCGCCTATGAAGCGTGGCATTTTAAACCTCATATATGTTATTGATAATATACTTGTGGGTGAACATCACCCATTCATGATTGCCGTTCTCGTGTATGCGCGTCTCGCGCATGTGCTTGCACATAGCGAGGCGGCCTGGCGGCCGTATGCGCTCTGCGCATAGGCCGCCGCGCAGGGCGTATCGGCGCAGCCGATAGCCCGCGCACAAAAAAAGCCCCCATTTCTTATACCAGAAACAGGGGCTAAACCTAAAGGCCTAAATCACGCAGACTCGCCTACTTCAGCTTGTCGGGACAGAAGAGCAGCATGAGGCCGGTGACGATGATGAGCGGGGCGGCACTTATCGCTAAGAGGATAATATCTTTGCCTCGGATAGGGATGATGGGTTTCCTAGTCATGTTTGGTACCTAAAACTCGCCATTGGTAGCGGGGATTAATGTTTAGTCCAGATGTGTTGCGTGTTTTTTTGTGCGCGTATAGCCCGCGCACAAAAAAGCCCCTGTCTCTTATACCAGAAACAGGGGCTAAACCTAAAGGCCTAAATCAGGCATTCAAGCGCTAAGGCCAATTACTTCACCGACTTTCTCGGATTCTGAACCTGGCACTGAGCGGCCTTGATGATGGAACGATAGACCTTGCCGGGGCTCATGGATTAAGGGGGTGTGGCAGGAAGCGGTCGGCGTCGTCGCGGTGAAGAGAGAGGAGTTCGGCGGCGGCATCCAGAATGGCCTTGATCTGCATCTCGGGGATTTCGGGGTTGATGATGGCCATACGAACGGAGCGGTGACCGAGCATCGGGTTCTCATCCTGTTTCAGGCCGCTGTTGTGCGGGAAGAACTCATGGAGAGGAGCGTCGAGCAAACGAATGGTCACGCCATAGCCGTCCACCTCACCTCCCCCCCAGCCGCTTTGCGGCTGTCCCCCCTCCCTCTCCATGAATGGCGAGGGAAGGGAGATACATGCTGTGTTTGAAGTCTTCCTTGGAGAAGGCATAGATGGCGTCGAGGGCTTTCTTGGCTTCGGCTTTGTCATTGCCAAACAGAACTTTCTGAATGTAGGGCAGACGGTCGCCGAGGAACATATGCTCCGTACGGAAGAGGCCGACGCCACGGGCGCCCTTGTTGTAGGCGGGCTGGGTTTCGGCGGCTTCTGCGTTGGCGCGG
>JAZODZ010000270.1:0-7962 GCA_045597285.1 Myxococcota bacterium | reverse complement strand
CTCGCCGAACCCGTCAAACCGGATGCCCCGGTTCCATCCATCCTGGAGCCTTTCCTCAATGATGACAACGGCCCCGTGTTTGGCGGCGCAGCCTCCGAAAATAACGACCTCCAGTTCGAAGACGAAGGCCTCGACGACCTCGGCGAAAAAACGATGATGCTCGACGCCGCCCCCGATGAAGACCTCGAGGATATCGGAAACGAGAAAACCCAGATCAGCATGTCCGCCATGGATTACGATCCGCTCAGCGGTAAACTCATCGTCGAATCCGGCAAGACAAGCCAAAGAGAGTATATCCTCGTCCGCGAAAAAACATCCATCGGCCGCGCTCCCAATAACGATATCACGATCTCTGATATCGCGATGAGCCGCAAGCACGTCGAAATCGACAAATTCCCCGAAGGCTTCAGACTCCGCGACCTCGACAGCGGCAACGGAACGATCCTCAACGGTTATCGTATCCGCGTCGGACAGCTTCGCGATGGCGATATCATCGAAATCGGAAACGTCCGCTTCCGGTTCGAACAGACTGGCGGCGATCCCGATGAGCTGTGGAAGGGCGAGCCCAAAATCGACTACCATCCCAACCAAAAGAATGGTGTCGTGCCTCCAACCCAGGGTTCTTCAGGCCCCGCACCGAGCCATCCCGCCCCGTCGCGTCCCGAACCGCCCGTGCCTTCCTTCTCAAGCCGGCCAGAACCGCCCAAACCTTCCGCACCGCAGGACTCCGAAAGGATGTTGGAACGTCAGGGCGGAGGCATTGCCGCACCTTCCTGGGGCGGTGCATCCCCCATGACCGCGCCCTATATGGGTGCCATGAATCCCAGTATGCTCAGAAATACGCCCACACCTCCCAAATGGGCGTTGCCTGTCGTACTCGCCATGAGCGCCATCCTTATCGGCACAATCGTGTGGGCCATCATGTCCATCAGCGACTATAAGACCGCTGAAGAAGTCGCCGGCAATCATCAAAAACTCGTCGAAAGCATCTCTAAAAAGTTCAATTCCAGCAACGCCGACTTCAAGGGAGGCGAATTCGACAATGCAAGGGTTGTCCTTGCCGATGCCAGAAAACTCGACTCGGATAACGCCGTCATCAAAGACCCGAAATTCTTTGACATATATGACGAGCTCTATGCGAAGGAAATCGATCTAAGAAACGAAATCGACAAAATTCGTAACAAAAACGCCAAGAGTTACGCATCGAATAAACAGGGTATCGATGAGCTCGAAAAAGATCTCGATTTCCTCCAAAATGAAGTCCCGGAAACGAGTTACGCAAACCGCGATCTCGCAAACCGCGTCTATTCGAGCAAACAGGATATCTATATCCAGAGGCTTCGGACGATCATCGACGACGACATCGTCAAGAATAAGCTCGATGAAGCTCGCACGCTCATCGATAAACTGAGCAAGCTGCCCGAAACTGAAAAAGCCGTCCGTCAGTTCAGGAAAAAGCTCGAAGATAAAGAAAAACAGAGTTAATCCTTCATACCCCGTTCGCCAGACGGGGTAATCTTTTTCGATGCATTATGAAAAAACTTCTCTTTCTGTTCACCATCCTGCTCGCCTGTGCCCTGCCGTCTTTCGCATCTGCCGAAGAATCTCAGACGGTTATCGACTTTAATGGCGAGCTGATCGACCAAAATGCAGCCCCGCTTTCGGGCGTTCTCCCGCTCGAATTTCGGATTTTTGCAAACGATAAGGCCAAAAAGCCCATTGCGACCGAAAAACACTTTGTCTCTGTCGTGGACGGTGCCTATTTCGTTTCGCTTGGCGAGTCCGCTCCGATTAAATCGACGGCAGAAACCCTTTTTGTCGCGGTCTATCTCGATGGCAAGGAATTGACACGGCAGCAGGTCAGCACGCAGCTGCAGCTCGTTGCCACCAATCCCAAAATAGTCAAGACCGATGCCGCCGGTTCCGATAATGGCGACACGTTTTCCCTGGAATGCCCGGCCGGATATGTCGTGACCGGGATCGAAGGCTCCACTAAAAACGGAATCCAGGGAATCCGCCTCATCTGCTCCAAGGCAATTCAGCTTTAGTTTTTTCGAGCCTATTGGCATACGGCTCGATTCGGCATGGCTATTTCGCACGATGAACTGACAGCTGATTTATTCATATAAATCAGCTGTTTACCAATTTCGCTTTATCTTGTCACGTGCTCAATACGCCATGCCTTCCGGACGTGCGCAGGGCTATTGACGCCCTGCGAGCCGCGCTATTGCATACGCGCGTCTTTCTTTTGTGTGCCGGCCACTGCTCCGGAATGCGTGTTTTCCAGCTCTGCCATCGTCTGTTTCAGCCTGTCACGCGTCTGGTTGAAAGCCCGCAAATGATTCCCGCTCAAACTGATGGAATAGCTCGTACTGATAGTGGCAGGATCCACGTATTGCCCGTTTCGTTTGACGCCAAAATGGAGATGCGGCCCCGTCGAGATGCCCGTCGTGCCGACCTGTGCGACGACCTGCCCCTGCCTTACTCTCACGCCTTTCTTAATTCCTCGCCCGAATGAATAGAGATGCGCATACAGAGACGTGTACCCGTGCGCGTGTTCGATGACGAGAAGGTTTCCATTGCCGCCCTTCCAATCCGCAAATGTCACGATACCGTCCGCGAATGCCATGACAGGCGTCCCCGTCGGGCAGGCCCAGTCGATCCCGTTGTGCGGACGAATCTTTTTCAGGATGGGATGAAATCTTTTGGGATTGAAAGGACTGGACACCGGACATCCCACGACCGGCGTCTTGAGGAAATTCTTCTTCAACGCCTGCCCGCTTCCGTTATAATACCCGGCAAATTCAGGATCTTCGGTATCGTAATAATAGGCTTCGAGATGTTTTCCTTTCGACACGGAAGTATAGCTCGCGGCCCAGACACGCCCATATCGGTAAAACTCCCCGTCCAGCGTTATCCTGTCAACCAGGACGCTGAACGTGTCGCCACGCTGCGAGCTCGTGCCAAAATCGAAATCATATTTGAACAGTTTCATGAAGTAAGAGGCGAGCTCACCGGATTCACCGAGATCGATAAAAGCCTGATAAAGGGTCGTCGCAAGCTCTCCAGAAACATATCGGCGCTCTTCACGGCGATGCACATCCACCTTGTGCGCCACATACTCATTTCCACTTCGTTCAGCCATACTGATGTCTTCGGGCGATATTTCATAAATGAACTTCAATATGCGCCGATCGACATCCAGATGAACCTCATATCGATCGCCTGGCTTTGATTTCTTGAAATCCACCACGCCCTGCATGGAAGCTATCACCTGATGAATATCGCTGACATCGAGCCCGTGATTCTTCAGAGCTACGAAAATCGTCTGATTACGGGATATTTTTCCGCGAATGAGGAAAGGATCTGCATTCGCCTCTGAATTGCTTTCAGGAATTCCACTTGAAAATTCCTCATCCATGTTCTGACGGGTCAACTCAGCCAACTGCTCCCATTCCTTCATACCGATGGATTCGATATCAAAAGGATCGGCTTCAGTGTCCAGTTCCTGCGAGTCCCTGCCGTGAAAGGCAAAGATACAGATAACCGTGACGATAACTGCGATGCTCATCAGAATCCAAGGCCAAATGGGAGTTTTTTTCCGTCCGATGGTCATGGAAAGTGTGAGTTTCTGTTGTGACATAAGGGGAATATCTCGTTCAGGTCTATATGGCCTGTGAATTCTACGGAGTTGCCGATTCGCGTGCCTGCGCAATCATTTCCGCCGCACGCTCTCTCGAAGTGGCCGTAATCGAAGTCCCCCCCAACATACGCGCAATTTCTTCCACGCGCTCCGATTCACTCAGTTTAACGATTGTACTCTGAGTACGGTCATTGACTACCGATTTTGATACGCGAAACTGTGTATCGGCATAACTGGCGATACTGGCCAGATGCGTAATGCACAGGACCTGGTGACAGCGGCTGACTTCCTTGAGCATGTGAGCCACATGATCTGCCGTCTGGCCGCCGATCCCGGTATCGACTTCATCAAATACATAACACGCCACGTCGTCTTTTTCGACCAGCGCTCGTTTAAGGGCGAGCAGAACACGTGAAAGTTCGCCGCCAGATGCTATTTTGGAAAGAGGTCGGGCATCTTCGCCCGGATTTGGACAAAGCAGAAAATGCACATCATCGGCACCGGTGGCCCGAATTTGCTCAAACTTGTCAGTCGCCTCACAAATGATGGCGATAGATGCGTTTTCCATGGCCAGAAGATGAAGGCCATTCGTCGCTTCTTCCGCCAATTTTGACGCCGCCTTTGCCCGAAGCTTTGATATTTCACCAGCTTCACTGACTAGCCAGGAACGCTCAGAAGCCATTTCCGATTCGAGCGACGCGATATGCTCATCGGAAAGAACAAGGGATTGCCGTTCATCCTCAAGCATACGGAGATGAGCCTGCAGGTTGTCCGCTTTCTCCCGATACTTTCGTTCGAGCTTGTCAATGAGGGACAAGCGGCTCTGGAGCTGTTCTATGCGGGCCGGTGATGCCTCTTCTATATCAGTCTGCCTTAAATCATGAACCGCATCCTCTATCGCCGAAAGCGATTCGGAAAGCGTATTCACGGCATTGGCAACCTGTTTCTGCCCCACCGAGACGCGTCTCAGGGCATTCACATGGTATCCCAGGCGGCTGATAACGGAGTTTTCATCGTCATAAAGATCCGAAATGGCAGAACCGATTGCCGACTGAAGCGATTCGGCGTTGGCAAGGCATTTCAATTCTTCTGTAATGCTGTCCGACTCGCCTGGCTTAACGTCGGCCGCCGACAGCTCATCGATTTGATAGTTGAGGAAATCGAGGCGTTTTGCCCGTTCTTCCAATGACGAGGCGAGCAAATCCCGCTCGCGTTTCAGCGCCTGATACGATGCATAACGATGAGAAAACTTCTCGACATCATCTTCGATACAGGCATAGCGATCGAGAATCGAAAGGTGCTTCGATTCATCGAGAAGGCTCACGTGTTCATGCTGGCCCGATATATCTATCACGGTCCGCATGAGTTCGCGCAGCGTGGTCACGCTTTGCAAGGTTCCACCGATATAAATGCGTCCCTTGCCTTTTCTTGGAACGACACGGCGGACGACGAACTCATCGTCCCCGACATCGATACCAATAGATTCCAGCTTTGCGATTGCGGGCGCATGGCGGTGATCCACGGTAAACATCCCTTCGACCACAGCTTCGTCTGCGCCTGTGCGGATAATATCAGTGCTGGCCCGGCCGCCCAACAAAAGACCGAGCGCATTGATAATTATCGATTTGCCGGCACCCGTTTCACCGCTCAACACAGACATGCCTTCATCAAAGCTAAGCTCGAGCTTCGAGATAATGGCAAAATCCTTTATGATCAGCGTGGTAAGCATAATGCCGGCCTGAAATATCAGTGCTTATAAGCTTTTGCGTGTTCGACAAAAGCCGTCATGATTGCCTGTGCGGGAAGCAGTTCGGCGCGTTCTTTTGCGTTCCGATCGTAATCAATGATGAACTCGCCTTTTTCGACATCATATCGACGTGCAATGACGGCGCCCACGGATGCGGAAGCAATGCCCAATGCCGTGCATACGCTGTGAACCGTGTAATCTTCCATTTCGGCAAAAATGATTCCGCGTTCGACGAATCTCCAAAGCTGATCCTGCGCACGTTTGGCGCGTTCCTCTTCCAGATGGGAAGCGATCCGCCCTTCGGCGGGAACGTGACGTCCCTGGCCGCCCCAGAAATAATTTGTCGAGACACCCGCGCCCAATGCAATTGGGATATCGAGTTTGCGGGCATTGTCTATGATGAGCTGATTCAAGTCCGGATTCGGGAGAGCGATATCGAACTCATCGTTGTAAGAAGCTGTCGATACGCCGACATATCCATAGGGGACATCGCTGAGCGTACCACGCGTGCCGCTACGACCCACGCAACGCAGCTTCACCTTGCTTTCATCAAGCCCCAAATACGCATTCGACCAATGAATCAGGGAACGCATTTCCTTGATGACGATTTCGGCACCGGAACCGCCGATACCATGGCTGCAAATCGCCATCGTTTCGCCGCTCTCGAGGCCGAGATCCACGACTTCTATGCAGTATTCGCGATCGCAAATCTCATAGTGGTCTACGATGTTAAAATATGTGCCGAGATGTTTGAGCCCAAATTTTTCTTCGGCAAGTTTTGCAAGCCGACGAGGCCGCATCAGACTGCCCACCAAAAGCAGATATCGAACATTCGCAAGCAGTTTTGCATGTTCCTGCGCATCCGGAAATGCCGTCGGAAGAGGAATATGAACGATATATTCTGACCAGAAATCCGTACCACGCGTCATGTCGCTCTCCTTATGGAAAAAAAAAGGCGTGTTCCCCGCCACGCAATGAAAGCCTGATTAAAGCAGATTATCACCCGAATTGCAATATTTACAGTTTTTCTCCCACTGTGCCTCGTAACGATTCTGCGCAGGGCGTATTGAGCGAGCGAAATAGCACTGCGCCGCGAGCCGTATGCAATAGGCTCGCGCAGAGCGGCGTATCGCCTTTAGGCGATAGCCGCGATCCATAGCAAAAAGGCCATGAAGGCTAATTACCAGACGACATCCACGGCGTTGTCCCTGCCGGTGAAGAGTTCGCGGTTGTCGCCGTCAGCCCATGTGACGGAGCCGTCGTCTGCCACGCGGACGGGCTTGTATGTGACGACGGTTTGCGCGGGGAGCTCGATGGTGATTTCCGACGTCGTTTTGGGCGCGTCAGCGGGGTTCCACTGGCCGAGTTCCGGTGCGGAACCTGCGATGGCGTAAGTGTGGCCGTCATTGGGGACGCGGAACGTGATCGTTTTCATCGAGGTGTCGATGATGGATTGTTCGACGGATTCGTTGATGAGCAGTTTGACCGAATTGGCGCGGATGGATGCGGGCGTGTTGATGGGGCGTCCGATTTCGGCATCGCGCCATTTCCCGGCGGGGAGTTCGAGGAGCTGTCTGTCGGACGTGAGATTGATCGCGATGAGCGCCTGTTCATTCTGGAACTCGCGTGCGAAAACGACGAAACCAGGCTGGTATTTGTAAGTCGCCGTGACGCCTTTGGCGAACACGGGATGGAGTGCGCGGAGTCGCAGGGCGCTTTGAATGACGGGGAAGAGGTCTGCGCGGTCGAAGTTCATGTCTGCGCGGTTGTCGGGTTCCTTGTCGCCTGCCAGCGGTACCTCGGTGCCATAGAAAAGGCTCGGAATGCCTCGCCAGGCGAGCATGACGCGGAGGGCATTCGACATGGCATCGATATCGTTATGGCAGAGCGAAATGAACCGTGGCATGTCGTGATTGTCGATGAAAGTGACCATATCATTGGCGCTGGTGTACTGCCTGTCATTCGTGATGATGCTGGCGAGCCCGGCGAGCGATTTGTGTTCGCAGAAGACGTCGCGAAGGGCGAACGAGAGGGGGAAGTCGAACATCTGCGTGAATTTGCCGTTTTTCTGAACGTCGTTGACTTTGGCGGGGTTCCCGTCGAAGTATTCGCCGATGAGCATGATATCGCGTTTTCCGGATTTGAGTTCCTGGTTGAAACGCGACCAGAAATCGAGGCCGACGTGTTTTACGGCATCGAGGCGGAAACCGGCGATATTCGGCATCGTGAGCCATTTCCAGGCGGCATTGGTGATATAGGCATAGACTTCGGTGTTCGACTGATCGAGATCAGGAAGGCCGTGGACCTGTCGGTTGACGAGCTGGTCGGGGTCGTTCCAGTCCTCGATGGTAAGTGCGGGATGGAACCAGTCGGGTTTGTTTTCGACGAGTTCTGAACCGTAACCGACGTGATTGACGACGAAATCGAGAATGAGTTCGATGCCATAATTCTTGGCGTCGTTGGCGAGTTTGATGAAATCTTCTTCGGTGCCGAAATTGGGGTCGATTTTGTTGATGTCGTAGGTCCAGTAGCCGTGGAATGCGCCGTTTCCGAAGAATTTTTCGTGCGCGGA
>JAZODZ010000269.1:0-5917 GCA_045597285.1 Myxococcota bacterium | reverse complement strand
CGCCGTAGGTCACGGGTTCGAGTCCCGTCCGCCTCGTCAGGAAAGCAGAGTAGTTTTGGGGCGGTAGTTGAGTTGGTTACAACAACGGCCTGTCACGCCGTAGGTCACGGGTTCGAGTCCCGTCCGCCTCGCTTGCTCTGTTTCCCTTGGGGCGGTAGTTGAGTTGCTTACAACAACGGCCTGTCACGCCGTAGGTCACGGGTTCGAGTCCCGTCCGCCTCGTTGGTTATCGAAAGATAGCCGCATACCCCCATTTGGGGCGGTAGTTGAGTTGGTTACAACAACGGCCTGTCACGCCGTAGGTCACGGGTTCGAGTCCCGTCCGCCTCGCTAAGAGCATCGCAAGATGCTCTTTTTTTTTGCCTACTCATTGCCTAATTCGTGAAATCAATCGATGTCTTCGTAACTATTCAGCCTTGTCCGGGGACGCCACTTCCGGTAAATCATCACAAGCTGAAGATTTACTATTGCCTATTGCCTTCTGCCTATTGCCTAAAAATGACAAAACCATGACACGCAACGCCTATATAGCAACCTGTTGACATCGGATAATCCGATTTTTCAAGGAGTTTGCTATGCGTCGCAATCATCGTGGAATTAAATCGACAGTTCAAAACGGTTTAGGAATCATTCGCGGTCTGCTCGGTGCCACCTTCCTCCTCATCAAATCGTTTTAATGTCTTTATTATGGGATTGGCTAAAAACGTGCGGTATGCAGAGGCGTTAGCAATCGAACGCCCCTGCCGCCCTTGTCCTTGGTTTTGAGGAAATTACCGCATCCGGTAGACGTTTGGACCCGGCGGCGGAAACTGCCATTCAGGCGTCGTGAATGGATTTCCCGATGCATAGACCTGCCGCACCATTTCGAGCGAATACCACGGCGTCGAGGCATCGTAGGGATTTTTTAGAATTTCGATCTGCTGAGCCGGCATATAACTCTGCGCAAGCATGAATTTCTTGTCGCCGTCGTCATTTTGGACGACATCGATGATGATGATGAGATGCCCGGTGCTTGCAAACACATCGCCTGGCTCGATGTCATCGAGTTCAAGCGCCGTCGCATCGAATTTCTTAACAGAATCAACGCCGCCATACATCATCAGTGTATCGAGCCATTTCCGATATGTCTCGTAACTGCCTCCCGCTCCCGCCATTTTGATGTACTCGGTCTTTCTTTCGCCCAGGTATTTCAGGCGATACCCGGTTTTCCATTTGGGCCACGACAGTTCCTGCCGGTTCGTCAGATGATAGATCATCTTGTCGTGCTGATCCGAGTGATACAGATATTCCGTTCTAAGCCGCATGGCCGCATCGGCACACTGCTGCAAATCCCTATTGCCGACATCCATGTCGACGACAGCCACATGCCCAGCCTGATATTCTTTCAAATTGCCGTTAAAGAGCAGCACCGGGCTGCCATCCGGCAAGAGCGGCAATTTCCTCAGATAATCCGCATAACCACTGTCTTTTCCAGGAATCCGATGGTATCCACTCGGTACCGGGAACCGCGTTTCAAGCGTCATTCCCTCGGGATCGATGACTTTCGGGGGATCAGGCGGCAGTTCCTCCACCGGTTCAGGTTCTTCAACTACGGCCTCGGCCTCGGGTTCCGCAGCCGTGTCCTGCCCGGTGGCTTCGCTATCAACTGCCTGGGAATCATGGTTGTCGACCTGGATATCCTCCGATGCCGGGGCCTCGTGAAGCAAAGACTCGTTTGGCGGCGGATTTTGAACCGCAGTCAGTCCGGAACATCCGGTAATGGACACAAGACTAAGAAAAAGTCCTAACCTGTAAACGTTCATCATCTTTCCTCCTGTCCATCCAAAGCCAATTTCCCTCATTCATATCAGTTCAATTTGAATAGCATTTAAATTCGGGGGGCGCAATCCTTTGGCCCAAGGCAAACCATCAGGTGGTTGAACCGTTACGAATTACGACAAAAAAATCATTAAAATGTTGACAGAATCCTCAAGGGCATATAAAAGACGCCCCCGTTGCTCGCCAATGGCGAGTACAGACAAATAAGGGGCGTTAACTCAGCGGTAGAGTGCCATCTTCACACGGTGGAAGTCACTGGTCCGAATCCAGTACGCCCCATTTCTTAAGCAGCTTAAAAAGCTGCTTTTTTTGTTTCCAGGGAGGCATCATGGGACGGGCACTGACAACCGAAGATCTTTTTAAAATCGAGCGGCTTTCGCAGATTACGCTTTCTCCAGACGGTCAATGGGCGTGGATTGGCACACGCCGCATTAACCTTGATGAAAATCAATCGACCTCGCGTGTTTGGCGCGTCGACATGAAGACGAAATCAGCCGAACATTTTGACCTGAAAGAACCAACGGATTTTGCCTTCTCCCACGATGGCAAATGCCTGTTTTTCGTCTCCGAGGGACACATCTTCGCAGCAACCCCCGATGGAAGCCATGTCCGCCAGATCACATTTGGATTTGGCGGTGCCTCGCATCTCGTCCCATCACCCAATGGTGATCGAGTCCTGTTCACCCGGACGGTTTATCTCGATGCCGAACTTCAATCCGAATTTGAGAAAACAGGCGCAGATCCGTCACTCGCCAAGATTTATCACGCCTCCTATCCCAAGGCGTGTGTGCGTTCGTCCAATTCCCTCATGTATCGCCACTGGGATTCCTGGTGCGAAAATAAACGGAACCACCTCTTTGTCGTCGACACACAAACTGGCCAGACCGTGGATTTGACTCCGTGGGATGCAGATGTCCCCCCCATTGCGCTCGACAGCGGAAATGATTACGCCTTTTCGCCCGATGGCAAAACGATCGCGTTCGTCATGAATCCCGACAAAGTCATAGCCCGTTCGACGAACAACAGCATTTATGTCATGTCCCTCGACGGCCTGACTCCGGGTTCGCCAAAGCGCGTTTCCGATACGGATGGCTGTGACACCTATGTCCGGTTTATATCGAATCGCGAAATCGGTTACTGCTCGATGCTGACGCCTGGATACGAAGCCGATGCCGTGCGGTTTAAGGTCTACACTCTGGACACGGGGAAGACGCGCCTTTATCTCACGGAATTCGAACGTTCCGTCGAGGCATTCGAAGTTCTCGATGACAGGCGCATCCTAATACTCGCCCAGGACTTTGCCCATAAATGCCTCTATATCCTGTCATTGGAAGATGGATCGATTCGACAAATCACGAGCGGCCGTTGCTATATGAAATTCGCCGTGGGTGGCGGCAGAATTCTCGTCAGCGTCGAATCCCTCACACGGCCCGCTGAATGTGCGGAAATCGAGAAATGGACTGAATTTGAGCCTCGCACGGGCATGGATGACGAGCGCGTTTCTGAAGAAAAACTGACTTATCTCACGCATTTTGGCGATGTCCTCAAAGATGTCGAGATGCACGATGGCATTTGCACACACTATGCGTTCAAAGACCTGACGCTCGAAGGCTATGTTGTCACGCCGCCGGGGTTCGATCCCAGCAAAAAGTATCCGTTGATTCTCCTGATTCATGGCGGCCCCCAGGGTGCGTTTGAAGATTCTTTCCATTACCGTTGGAATGTCCAGATGTTCGCGGCGCGTGGTGCTATCGCGGCTTTCTGTAATCCGCACGGTTCCACAGGTTATGGACATGCCTTGACGCGAGCCATCAGCCGTCACTGGTGCGATGATTGTCCCGATGCGATTATGGCGTTTGTCGATCACATTCTGAAGGAATTCCCACAAATCGATGAAAACAGAATGACGGCGGCCGGCGCATCCTTCGGCGGGTTCATGATCAACTGGCTGATGGGACACACCGACCGGTTCCGTGCCTTTGTCAGTCATGATGGCATTTTTAACACACAGATGTCGGGCTATATCACCGACGAACTATGGTTCTGCGACTACGAATTCGGTGGCACGCCTTACGATAACGCGGCTGAATATGATCGACATTCGCCGCACCATTTCGTTAAAAATTTCAAAACGCCGACGCTTGTCGTCCAGGGCGAGCAGGATTTTCGATGCTTTATATCCGAGGGCGTAGCGCTGTTTACCGCACTCCAATATATGGGCGTTGAAAGCCGCCTCGTGTATTTCCCACAGGAAGGCCACTGGGTATTGAAACCCGCCGACAGCGCCGTTTGGTACGAGGAAGTCGTCGGCTGGCTGATGAGCCACGTTTGATTCCAAGCCTCCCATCCTCCTCTCCATTGGAGAGGAGGATGCGTTGCATTTTTATTTCAAAATATAGAAAAGAATCACAACATTGGCGAGTATGAACAGCATGGCGGCCAGGGCAATCTTGTAGATATTGAATCGTTCCTTTGGTGCTTTTGTCATGGCCGTGAGCGGGGATTTCATCATGCTGTTGGACATATTCAGTTTCATTTCCACGCGTTTAAGGTCGTCGAGCATTTCGGCCGCGGTTCGATAACGATGGCGTGGAGATATATTCAGTGCGCACTGGATAATTGGGCCAAGCTCAGAATTCGCAAGGCTTTCAGGGATATGAATCGTTTTTTGGGTTGTGACGAGTTTGAGCAGTTTTTTGACATCTTTGGGCAACGGAGACCGTCCTGTCAGCATTTCGACGAGTAGCAGCCCCACGGCGAACGTGTCCGATGCGGGCGTCGCCTCATCCCCAAATAGAAGTTCCGGAGCCAGGTATTGCGGCGTCCCCAGTATCTTCCCATCCTGCGTAATGCGGGCGTCGTTTTTAAACCGAGCTTTTGCAATACCAAAATCGAGCAGTTTGACAAAATCGCGTTCTCCGATGATATCGCGAATTAATATATTGGACGGTTTGATGTCGCGATGAACGATACCGCGCTCATGCGCTTCGTGAAGGCTTTTCAATATCTGGGACGCGATGTGGATTACCCGCAGTGGCGGCAATATCTTTTCTTCGCGAATGAGCGTCTTGAGGGAAATTCCTTCGATATATTCCATAACGATATAAAGGTGATTTCCATCCATGCCTGCGTCTATGAGCTGTATCGTATTCGGATGAATCAAATCCTTGATAATATTGGCTTCAAGCAGAAACCGCTGGTTGACAGTTTCATCTCGCTGTGTACGAAGTCGTTTTAATGCCACGACGCGATCAATGCCAAGCTGGCGGGCGCGATAGACGACGCCAAACCCGCCCTCTGATATTTTGGACAGTATTTCATAGCGGCCAGCCACGACCGATCCGATGTTGATTTCTCTCGACGGCGTCTTGCCCGGATCGACGACCGTATCGCTTTGCTCAATCGACTGGTCATGAAAATTGACGCATATCTGTTCGTGTTTCAGGGGAACGGACGATGAGGCAACGGTATCGTGCTGTTCGCGCAAAAGGACTTGTGTGGATTGGGTGGGCAGAGATTCAGCATAAAGTTTGATATCGAGCGGTGTAGGAGTCGGCATGCTGTCGTGTGGCTGAATCGCCTGTCGCGGTGCTTTCAGCGAAGGTTTCTGAACCTGATCGATATGGCACGACGGATCCGGTACCGCCTCAATTACGGCAAGATCGATAGGCAGTGTCTCTTCTTTGGCATCGGTGACGAGGACGTCCGTCAGCGCGGTAGATTCGTTCGTCTCGATTTCATAGACTGGCGATTTTTCAGTATTCATCGGGACCGGTTTATCTTCTATCATGCTCTGTCCAGATTTGACCGGTGTCTCAGACGTATCTCCGATGTTGTGGCTGATTTGCATGACAAGTGAGGAATTGCGGTTTTGACGGGCTAAAGACTGGATGAACGGAATTGCGGGCGAAGATAGCGTGTCGGCATACGCGAGGTGATAATCTTTTTGAACCCTAATCCTGGATTCTCATACCAAACATGACGATGTTGGAATAGCCACATCCAGTTGCTCGTATATTTTTTTCTGTGCACTAAGGATTTCACCAACTCTAAGCTTATGTCCTTTATCCTCAAAGCACTCAATCAAGTCAAGTTTATC
>JAZODZ010000268.1:0-2727 GCA_045597285.1 Myxococcota bacterium | reverse complement strand
AGCCGTGCCCGCGAGCCGTATGCGCATGTAGAGACGTGTCGTGACACGTCTCTCTGCGCATAGGCGAACGCATAACCCCCGGATAGAGACGTGCGGTCCGCACGTCTCTTTCGCCGCGTATCGGCAACGCCGATAGCGGCGCCAACCGAAATAAATCGTGTTTAATCGCGTTTTACGCAAAGGCGAAATGTGTTAAAAGAGCGTGCGTCTCTTGGAAGAGGAGGAAAAAATGTCACAGGGAAAAATACCGGAGCCGCCAAAAATTCCGCTCGATTACGATGTCAGATGCGAGGTTCAGCTGACACCGGAACAGAAGCGCATCGTGAAGGAAAAGACAGGGCGCGATATGGATGTCCTGATTTTAGAAGATAGCGAGGGGCTTTATGCAACGCGAATGCGCGAGGCAGATCCCGACGAATTCACGATACTCGCCATTAAACAGGCGGAAATGCTCAACGAATACGACGAGGATTACACCAATTACCTCGAGGAACTCGACGAATATCTGAAAAATCAGGGCAAGCCCGATCCGATGGATGAAATGGCCGAGGCATTGTCCATCGCGGCCATGCAGGAAGCCGAGCGGTTGAAATTATTTTTCCAGAAAGAAGCTGAAGAATGCCAGAACGCCCGTGAAATTGCGAAAATCGCTTGGGGCAAAAAGGCATAAAGGGGGATAAATGGCTAAAACACTTGATACGACTGCGATTGAAAACGAACAGAAAGCGCTTCAGATGCTTGCGGACGAAGTGCAGAAAGCGAAAGATGACGATGAACGCGATGCGCTTGTCGCCGAGATTCAGAAAACGGCTGCAAGACTCGAAGCAATGTGCAAGGAATTGCAGGATGATGCTGATGCGATGAAGCCCGAGGATGAAAAGGATCCCAAGCTGGATGCCGTCGTCGAAGTCATTCTGACAAAGGAACAGCGCAAGAGAGTGCTCGATGCGACCGGAATTGACGTTCCGAGCGTCCGGATTCCCGACCCGACCGCCGAGCTGACGAAGAACATGAACAACATTGAGCCGGAATTTATTGAAAAATGCGCGATGAGCCAGGCGGAAATCTTTAAACAGCTCGTCGCAGATGCCGAAGAGGAATGATATGGATATCACGGAGAAGCAGTATCAGAGCTGGGATTTGCAGGAAAAAGACTACGACAAGCTGAAAGTCTTGCTCGACGGTGCCGGGAAATACGAGGCGCTCGAAATGAAGGCCGCGCTGGCAGAAGGTTTCAGCGGCTGGTGGCATGGTACGTCGGACAACGATCAAATCATCTGCGCCGCCTATATCACGCCGCAATTCGTGTATCTGTATGGCAAATCTCGCGAGCCGATGATGCATCTCGGCAAGGCGCTGGCACGCAGCCAGGGCAAACGCAGCGGCGACAAAACGCATTCGGTGTTCGGCCCAGATGACCTCGTCAAGGCCTTTTGGGAAGGGTTCCAGGCCACTGGAAAAGACGCGATTGCCGACATCAAGCTCACGCTCTGCGAGCTGACTTCGGTCGCGTGCAAGCTCAATGACGCCTATATGGTGCGCCGTGCCGTCAAAAAAGATCTGCCGCTCGTCTTTGAATTCTACGGCGAAGCGCTGATCGACGACCTCGGCATCGACGTGCGCAAGGTCGGCAAGGAAGCGCATGAAAAGAATTGCCAGCAGCTCATCGAACAGGGCAGCGTGATCCTCGGCTATCATCGCGGCAAACCGGCTTTTATTGCGCGTACGAACGAGACACTGCTCGGCGTGTTCCTCGAGAACGCGTATTTCCCCGTCGCCATGCGCCGTCCCAAAGTCATTCGCGGCATTCACGCCCGAACCGCAGAACTCCTGCTCGCCGATACCAATGCCGTCCTCATCTATGCCAATGCCACGGATGAAGAACTGCTCGCCGCACTCGATGAAGTCGGCTACCGGACGGTTCTTTCCGCACGATTGATGCGCCTCAGGTAAGCCGATGGCGGATTTTCGCGACTACCAGCACCTGGTGTTTGCCGTTTACAATGCACTTTCAAAACAGCGGACATCGGCGAAATACTTTCAGATTCGTGCCTCCGGCTGTGAACGGTTCGACTTGGCCATGCGTGCGGGAAAAATCCGCAACATGCAGTTTTCGACCAATCTGAGGGTGTTTCGGCTGGTTGCCGAGAAAAAGTCGTCGTGGCGTTCGGCGACCGATGTGGGGACGGATTTCAGTTTCCTCACGCAGTGGGAAAAGACTTCGTCGCAACTGCTCGCGCAGGCGTCTAATTCAGCCGATCCGCGCCCGCCGTTCGTCGAGACGCCTCACGTCGAAACGATGCCGCCCGGGTTGCCGCAATACGATCCGGAAGTGGCGGCGCTCTGTTCCGCCGTCATTTTTCATCGAATGTTTCAGACGCTCAGCCCGATTCTCGAAAAAGGTTTCCTCGTCGATTACACGACGCGCTGGCAGCATGGGGCAAGCCATTGGAATGATGCGCCGATGACGTTTGCCTGGACCGATGCCAACGGTTTCTGTTTCGAGCCGCAAACCCTCGTCGATGAGCGTTTCTGCATTTATCATCCCGATCATCCGCGACTCAAACGGCATTTCTGTTACTCGTCCTGGCGTCTGAACGAAACGGCGTCCCTCACGCGGTTTACCGATGCGCTCAGGGTGGCGGGCACTGCCCCTCTTTTCTCGTGGAACCGCAAGAATTACGACCGAATCGTTTTCATGCCTTCGGCCGTGATCGACATCCTGAA
>JAZODZ010000267.1:0-4122 GCA_045597285.1 Myxococcota bacterium | reverse complement strand
TGCTCGCCTATGCGCCGTTGGCGCATACGGCTCACGACCGCCCGCTATGGCTCTACGAGCAATACGCGGGCGGTTGCTTTGGAAACGCTATAATAATGATGGATGGAATTTATGAGTATTGACGAAACGATTGAATCCATTAAGCAGAAAGAAACATTCCTTGAACAGCTAAAGCAATTTGCCTCATCACTCGGAACGGTAATTTCGAAAGATGGCGAATGGACTGTCAAAGGGTTTATCGATATATTCAAAAATGTATATACTATATCAAATGACACAAAGATAATTTCTAAAATTTTAGAAATTCATTTATTTCCACACTTTTTGAAATTTGCAGAAGAAATTGGTTACACAATTGAACTCGCTGAACATCAGAATTATTACCCGGATCTTACGTTTATATCGAAGAAAGACCCAAATGTTAAGTATGCTGTAGATCTGAAGACCACATATATGGATGAAGATTATCCTGGATTTTGTAATGGTTTTACATTGGGATCACATGGCGAATATTTCATAAATCGTGCAAGCAGAAAAAACATACAATATCCTTACAATCAATATTTTGGGCACTTTTGTATTGGCATTATCTATTCGCATATTCCGTTGGCAAAACTTGAAGAGACAAAAATATATTCTATCGATCAGATAGAAAATATCCCGTCTGTTGCAAGAAACTTCATATTTTTTGCTGAAGAGAAATGGAAAATCGCAAGTGACAAGAGTGGTAGTGGTAATACTGCCAATATTGGAAGTATTCAAAAAGTATCTGATATTTTATCGGGGAATGGTGTATTTTCAAAAGCAGGCGAAGGTTTCTTTGATGATTATTGGGCAAATTTTGGAAAACTTCAAATACAAATTCCTGAGTCTGGAAAATACAAAACTTTGTCATCGTTTTTAGAATATCTTAAATTCCGTGGATTGCCAACAGAACTTTATACGCCCAAAGCGCCCAAAAGAAAGGAGATGGAACATGAATAAAGTTTTTATTCCGCCTATTAAAATTCAGGGAATAAAAACAAAATTAATTCCCATAATTGCGGACAATATTGCCATAGATGAGAATACATTATGGATCGAACCCTTTATGGGTTCAGGCGTTGTGGGGTTTAATCTTGCTCCTAAAAACGCAATATTTGCTGATTTGAATCCATATATCATCCAGTTCTATAAAGCGATTCAAAATAAATCCATTACAGCATCCATTGCGCGTCATTTTCTCGAAAGTGAAGGTGAAAAACTCAGAAAAGGAGACATCGATTATTATTATGAGGTCCGGGCACGTTTTAATGCTTTTCATGAGCCTCTCGATTTTCTATTTTTGAATCGTTCATGCTTTAATGGCATGATTCGATTTAATAAAGATGGAATATTTAATGTTCCTTATGGGCATAAGCCTGAACGTTTTGCAAAAGCATATATCACAAAGATTGTCAATCAAATATCGTTTGTCGAGGAACGAATTCATCAGTCGAATTGGCAGTTTCTGAATGTTTCTTTTAGCGATTCAATTGCACTGGCTACGTCTGGCTCATTTATTTATTGCGATCCGCCTTATATTGGAAGACATGTGGATTATTTCGATTCCTGGAATGAAGATGATGAACAAATGCTACATAATTTATTAATATCAAGTGGTGCTAAATTTATGGTGTCAACATGGGATCACAATGAATATCGGACAAATGATTATCTGACTAAATGCTGGAGCGATTGTAGAAAGGTGAACACAAACCACTTTTATTTTGTGGGCGCTAAAGAAGAGAATCGCGTCCCAATGATTGAAGCCTTACTTATGAACTACGATAAAACGCAAGTTAGAAACATACAGATAAAACCGAAAAGTAATCAATCAAAACAATCTGTATCCATACAGCGTTGTTTGCCATTCGTTAGTAATGTTAAATGATGTAGACCATTAAAGAAGGAATCTCATGGCAATTCATAATAGATCACATCACAATCACGCACTCACTCATTAAAACTCTGCTATGCTACGAGCAATCAGATACTGTGCTATATAATATGTCACGTGTACAGCAATGATGAATTTGGGCGTCGACCTGGATTGATTTTTGTCGAAGTAAACCCCACAAAGCAGTGCATCCGACAACATAAAGAGCAAACCTGCAGCGCAAAGACTGATATTTAGAGCCGATGGAGCATGAAAACACCGAATGGCTGTGGCTGCGCCCATCGTGGATAAAAGCGATGAATAGAAAAAGATAAACGGTTTGAGTTTGCCGTAAGAAAGTTTGAGCTTTGGCGCCAGAATAATCATCAAAGCCCCTATGACGGTGCCGATGACAATGCTAATCCAGGCATTGGGCAGATTGGCCATGATGGCAATCAGATATAATATATGCCCAATGCCAAATGAAATCATGCCTGCACCAATGCAGTGGTGTTTGTATTTCGGCTTGAGATTCCGAACCGCCAAAATGACATCCCCAACCAGTCCCAGACAAAGGCCTGCAAAGAGATACCTGGCCAGGGATATGTCGGGATTGGTCATGATCCCGATGGTACCAACGGCGACAAAAAAGGCGCTCGCCACAGTCTTGGTGACCAGAGTCGCGCCCGTCTGCTTTTTGATCGCACAGATGTGGAATGCGATGACAGCAAGAACGTATAGAACGGTGAGAACGAGGATGGCTGAGGACATGGCAAAATGCGAATTTTGGCTGCCGTTAACCGTCCTTTCTGACGAGTTCGGACAGCGATTTGTGGAAAATCCCATTGGTGGCGATGATATAGTGATCGTGCGGATCGTAGGCATCGCCATCGAATCCGGTGACTGTGCCGCCGGCTTCGCGAACGATGATCGTCCCTCCGGCCGTATCCCACGGTTTGAGATGGATTTCCCAGAATCCGTCGAGCCATCCGCACGCGACCGAACATAAATCGAGCGCCGCCGAACCCGGCCTTCGCACCGAGTGCGTCTTCAAAGATACTTCGCCAAAATTCTTCAGATTCGGAAAGACGCCCGACGGATGCGGCCCCACGGGAAATCCTGTCGCCAAAAGCGCACGGCTGAACTCGGTATTCTTCGACACGTGAATCGCGCTGTCGTTCAGATAAGCGCCCAATCCCTCTGCGCCAAAGAACTCGTGCCCCTGAATCGGATTGTTCACGACGCCGACGACTGGCTTGCCCGATACGACGAGCCCGATGCTCACGCACGCCCACGGAAAACGGTGCACCATGTTTGACGTCCCGTCCACGGGATCGACATACCAATAGGGCGCGTCCGACGATTTCGCCGCATGAATCCCCGTCTCCTCTCCCAAAAAGCCAAAATCCGGCGTTTCGGCGGCCAGATATTCCGAGAGAATGCGCTCATTTTCCGCATCAATTTGCGTCAACAGCGACTCGTCGCCCTTAATCGTCACCGAGCGAGGCACGTCCCACATTTTTTTCAGGTTTTCGGCGGCAAGACGTGCGGCCGTACGGGCTATATTCAGATATCGTTCGAGATCCATCGATGATTACTCCGTTTTGTATCGATCCATATTCGCATCACGAGGACACACGGGCGGTTTATACATCAGATGATTTGCAACGCAATGTAATTCAGAAATGCCATGAGAGTCTGAATAGCCACGAATTGTTACCCGATTATACCCAATTATTGATTGTGATTGCCATATAATGCTATATCACACATATACGCACATCATCTCACATTGTGCGTTCTTCACTTATGTAACAGGATGAATTATGAAACGATATCTTCCCTTTTTAATGGCGCTTGCACTCATCGGATGCGGCGATGATTCGGGCAAGTCGAACACTTGCGAAACGATGTGCAAAGACAGCAATACGCTGATTAAATGCACCGACAACGGCCCCGTCGAGGAAACCTGTGCCAATGGCTGCGATCGAAATGCCTGTGTCCAGGCGCCGGCTTGCACGGTTTCGTGCAAAGACGCCACGACGCTGATTAAATGTACGGCTGACGGCCCGGTCGAAGAAACCTGCCCGAATGGCTGCGATAACAACGCATGCAAAGGTGCCCCGGCCTGCACGGTTTCGTGCAAAGACGCCACGACGCTGATTAAATGTACGGCCGACGGCCCGGTCGAAGAAACCTGCCCGAATGGCTGCGACAACAACGCA
>JAZODZ010000266.1:0-4627 GCA_045597285.1 Myxococcota bacterium | reverse complement strand
CGGCCGAAATAGTCACGGGCTCGCATGGCGATGAGAAAACCGCGGGAAGCAAAGGCGAGGTATAGGAAGATGATAAGGGCGATGCCGAAGAAGCCGAGTTCTTCGGCGATGGCGGTTCCGATGAAGTCCGTGTGGAGTTCGGGAACGAAGCCGAGTTTGCCGAAACCTTCGCCGAGGCCGCAGCCCGGCAGGCCGCACGCGCCGATGCTCGTGAGGCTTTCGGTGAGCTGATAACCGCTTGTATCCTGGTTTTGCCACGGATTGACAAAGGCGAGCACGCGGGCCATTCGATAGGAAGCCATGGTAATGGCGAGTCCGCCGAAAAAGAGGCAAATCACGATGCCGCCGATGATGTAGACGAGGCGTGTGCCGGCGAAAAAGAGCATGGCACCCATCAAAGTCGTGATGAGGACGCTCGAACCGAAGTCCGGCTGCAACATGAGAAGCCCGACGATGACGCCGATGAGCAGCAGGTGCGGCAGAACGCCGATGCTGAACGATTTAATTTTGTCGTGCTTTTTTGCCATGGAATAGGCGAGCACGAACGAGATGCAGATTTTTGCAATCTCGGCGGGCTGTATGTTGAAGAAGCCGAATCGGAGCCATCGTTTGGAGCCGTTGACTTCGGTGCCGGCGACGAGGACGAGGACGAGAATGGCAATGGTGGCGAACAGGATGGGATAGGAAAAACGCTTGAACCAGCGGTAATCGACTTTGTATCCCACGATGAGGAGGACGAAGCCGATGGCGATGTAAATGAGCTGTCTGGTGAGATAATACGTGGAATCGCCGAACTGCCAGCTGGCTGTGATACCGGAGGCACTGTAGATGAGAACTGCGCCGATGCCGACGAGGGCGCAGACGATGACGAGTAGCCATCCGTCCCATGGGCGTTCGGTGGATGTTGCGGGATTCGTATTCATAAGGCAGTGAAATCAGCGCAATTTAAGCGTGGCAAGTGCGATGAGGGAAAGAAGGATGGAGATGATCCAGAAACGTACGATGACTTTTGGTTCGGCCCATCCCTTGAGTTCGAAATGGTGATGGATGGGAGCCATTCGGAAGACGCGTTTATGGGT
Organism: Myxococcota bacterium; assembly: GCA_045597285.1. Classification (GTDB taxonomy): domain Bacteria; phylum Myxococcota_A; class Bradymonadia; order UBA4248; family UBA4248; genus UBA4248. The sequence continues at coordinate 3,548 of JAZODZ010000266.1, read as the reverse complement.
GAGCTTGTAGCTCGTGGTCTGCGTGATCACGGAGATGGCTTCGAGCAGGAAAAGCCCGCAGATTATGATGCTGAGGAGTTCATTTTTGGACAGCACGGCGAGCGTGCCGAGCGCGCCGCCCAGGGAAAGCGAACCGAGGTCGCCCATGAAAACCTGCGCCGGATAGGAATTGAACCAGAGGAAGCCGATGCCGGAGCCGACGATGGCGCCGCATCCGATGCAGAGTTCGGAGATGTATTTGATGTGCGGCATTTTGAGATAACCGGCGAGGTCGAAGGAGACGATGGCAGCCTGTCCGTTGGCGTCGACGGGGAATTGCAGCACCGTGCCGGCGATATAGCAGAGTATGAGAAATGTGCCGGCTGCGACGGAGACAGGTACGATGGCAAGCCCGTCGAGCCCGTCCGTGAGGTTGACCGCGTTCGATGTACCGACGATGACGAACATGCCAAACAACGCATAGATGATGATGGGCAGGGACATCGAGAATTTATCGGCGGATACAAACGGGATGCTGAGTTCACTGGAATATTGGAGCGTCTGATCTTTGAAAAGGACGAACATGACGACGCCGGTGATGAAGAATTGGAAGATGAGTTTCCATTTTCCGGGGAGTCCCTTGCTGCCTTTTTCTTTGATTTTGAGGAAGTCGTCGATGAATCCGACGGCACCGAAAAGCGTTGTGATGGTGAGGAAAATCCAGACGTAATGATTGGAAAGATCGGCCCAGAGGAGTGTGGATACGACGAGGGATAGCAGGATGAGGCTTCCGCCCATGGTGGGTGTGCCGCGTTTTTTGAGATGGGACTGCGGGCCGTCGTCGCGCACGACCTGGCCGACCTGGCGCTCGAGCAGTTTTCCGATAAATTTCGGATACATGAAGCTCATGAGCAGCGCCGTGATCATCGCCATGACGGTTCTGAAGCTGACGTATCGAAAGACGTTGAACGGCGTGAAATAATCGCGCAGATCATAGAGGTACAGGAACATGGTTTCTCCATATAATGAGAGGAATCAGCGTCTTCTGGCGTTGAAGAAATCGAGCACGCGTTCGAGACGGACGCCGCGGCTTCCCTTGATGAGACAGACAGTGTCGGCGGTGAGGGCCGGTTTGAGCCATTCGAGCGCATTGTCGAGCGCATCTGAGGCTTCGCAATGGATATTTTGTGGCGGATATCCGTTTTCGACGGCACCGTCGCGAATGTATTGGGCTGAATCTCCGATACATAGAATCCGGACGGGGTGGACATCGGCGGCCTGGTGTCCGAGCGTTTTGTGCAGGTTCGGGCTTTCGGGGCCGAGTTCGCGCATGTCGCCGAGAATGAGGACTTTGGGCGCGGAATACATGCGCATGAGGCGGATGGCTTCGGCCATGCTCGACGGGTTCGCGTTGTAGGCGTCGTGCAGGAAAGACACGCCGGTGTCATTTGTCCAGCGTTCCAGTCGGCCGGAAGGAAGTTTGATCCGCGTGAGCGCGTCGTTGATTTCGCCGTCTTTAAAATGTGGGGCATCGAGTGCGGCAAAAGCACGCGCAAAATTTCCTGCGTTGTGCGTGCCGAGGAGCGGCAGGACGATGTGCGCGGATGTTTCAGGCGTCGCGATGTCGAATTCGATATTTTCCAGCGTCGCCTTGATATTTTTATAACAGACTTTTTCGCAGTTTTCGCCAACCCAGACCGGCGTGACGGTTTCGGGGATGCAGTTCTCGAAAAAGCGGCGCGTTTCGGAGGGGAGGACGATTTTTTTGAGGTGCGGCGCACGAATCATTTCGCCCTTTGCGGCGGCGACGCCTTCGATGGAACCGAATCCTTCGAGATGGGCGGAACCGATGCAGGTAATGATGGCGGTGTCGGGTTTTCCGATACTGCTCAGATAGGCAATTTCACCGGGAGCGTTCGCGCCCATTTCGAGCACAGCCGCATCGTGGCTCGTTTTGAGCCTGAGCGCGGTCATCGGGAGACCGACGAAATTGTTAAAATTTCCTTCCGTTTTCAGAACCGTTTTTCCCTGTGCTTCGAGCAGCAGCGAGAGGAGTTCTTTGGTCGTCGTCTTTCCGTTCGAACCCGTTACCGCAAAAGTCTTGAAATTGCCGAGCGAGCGGCGTTTTTCGAGTACGGCTTCGGCGAGCATGCCGAAGGCTTTGAGGACGTCGACGACGACGAACATGGCGACATCATCCGGGACGTCGAGCTTTCGGGAGACGAGGACGCCGCGGCATCCCTTGTGAACGACATCGGGAATGAAATCGTGGCCGTCGAATCGTTCGCCGGAAAGGGCAATGAACAAATCGTCGGGCGTGACTTTGCGGCTGTCGGTGCAGACGGACTTGAAAACGCGATTCTGCGGGTGGATCAGGTCTGCCTTCATGGCATGGCACAGATCCAATTCACTCAATAAAGCAATAATTGTTTCGTCCATGAAACCTCCTGTAAGCGATAATTCGCACAGGAGGTTTTACACCAGTTGGCGTTAAATTAAAGTTATAGGGGTTTTGGCTGGTTGACTGGCCAGGTCGTGGCCATTCGCGTGCCGCCGAGCGGGGAAGTCAGGGCTTCGATGGAACCGGAATGGACTTTCATGATTCGGTCGGCAATGGCAAGTCCGAGGCCGCAGCCCGTCATCGATTTGGAACGGCTCTTTTCGAGGCAGACGAAGGGCTCGAATATCGTCAGTCGCTTGTCTTCGGGAATGCCGGGGCCGTCGTCGTCGACGCATATCACGATGTACTTTTTGTCATTGGAATAGCTGACCTGAATCTGAATTTTTTCTTTCGCATAGCGGGCGGCATTGCTCAGGAGGTTGCCAATGACGCGCTTGAATGCGGTCGGATCGGCCTCGATGAGCATGTTTTCCTCGATGCCGTTTGTCGTCACTTCAAAGTCGTTGATCGCGAGCGAACGCTGGTGGAGCGTCATGTCGATGAGATCCTGGATGGCAGATGTTTCGAAGTGCTGCTTGCCTTTTCCGGCATCGACGTAATTGAAGTAGCCGAGTTCCTTGATGAGATCGTCGATTTCGGTCAAATCGTCGTCGATGGATTCGAGACGCGACATGGATTTTTCGTCATCTTCAGGAATATCAAGCATTTCAATCGAAAAGCGGATTCGAGACAGGGGTGTGCGTAGCTCGTGTGAGACGGCCTGCAGCAGCGCTTTCTGCTGTCCGAGGTGTCGTTCAATGGATGCCGTCATTTCATCGATATGATCGGCGAGCATGCCTATCGAGTCGTTTCTTTTGTCGTTGCACCGGACGCTGCAGTCGCCGTTGGAGACGCACTGACAGACTTTCTGAATGCGCTGGATTCTGCGGGCAATCGGGTAAATGAGCACGAAGGCGGTGACGAGCAGAATGAACAGGATGAGGGCGGTGTTCAACGTAAGCGAAAGCGTCGAAATTTCGGGCGGCTTGGGGGAAGGATGCCTGGAAAAAATGACGTATGGCGTGTTTGAAATCGGAATGACGCCATAAGGAATGGGCCGGCTGCTACGCGGATGATCCGGCTTGTACGTCATGATGCCCTGTGTAAAAATGATGAGCGTCTGCACGGT
>JAZODZ010000265.1:0-2514 GCA_045597285.1 Myxococcota bacterium | reverse complement strand
GCCGGGAATTGAAATTCCCGCCTCCTTTGTTTCTGTTCAAATAGCGCGGATATGTTTTGGGGATTTCACAGGCTCTGTCGCCTACGGCGACATCTCTCCCTATACCGCATTCTTGATCTGGTCAAATGCTCAAAAATCGTTTATTCTAAAGGATTAGGGGGGAGTTTGTTCAGGAGAGAGAGATGTCGAGAACTGAGATCGAGTTTCCAAGTTTGCCAAATGCGCGGTTGCTGTTTGGAACCAGGGAAAGCAATTTAAGATATTTGGAAAGTGAGTTAAATATAGAAATTAAATCTGAAGGCAATGTTCTTCGGTTGACTGGCGCGGGTTCTGACGTGTCTCTGGCTCAGAATGTACTTGTGTCATTATATGAAATAGCAAAAACAAATCGCGATATTACGGTTGCAGAAATATCCGAACAGCTTGGTGCATTTCGCGGCAATGAAAATGGGGGAGGGGGCGGTGTCGTCTGCATGACGAGTGATCGTCGTGCGATTAGGGCCAAAACAGAAAACCAGCGTACATACGTCAACGCCATCAAAGAAGATGATATCGTGTTTGGCATTGGTCCTGCCGGTACGGGTAAGACGTATCTGGCGATGGCTCTTGCCGTCGATGCGCTGATGCGCAAGCGCGTGAAGCGGATTGTTCTTGTTCGTCCCGCTGTGGAAGCCGGCGAAAGACTCGGCTTTTTGCCCGGTGATATGGCAGAAAAAGTCAATCCCTACCTTCGTCCTCTTTACGACGCCTTGTATGATATGGTCGATGTCGACCGTGCTCAGCATTGGATGAGTCAAGGTGCCATCGAGGTTGCGCCGCTCGCTTTTATGCGCGGCCGTACACTGAATAGTTCCTTTATTATTCTGGACGAAGCTCAGAATTGTACGCAGGAACAGATGAAAATGTTTCTTACTCGACTCGGCTTTGGTTCAAAAGCCGTCATTACAGGCGACTTGACGCAGACCGACTTGAGTGGAGATGTTCGCTCAGGACTACAGCAGGCAGTCGATATCTTGGATCACGTCGAAGGCATTTCCATTATACGCCTGACTGAAAAAGATATCGTTCGGCATCCGCTTGTTCAGAAAATTGTTCTGGCTTACGAAAAAGCATCAAAATCTCATTCACTTCCGACAATGAATGAAGAAACTAAAGCTCTTGACGGAGAATGATATGGACGAACATCGTCAGCGAGAGTCGTTGAGTTTTGAAAAAGTAGCGAGAAAAAAAGCAAAATCGAAATATCTGACATGGAGTCTCGACAATTCACTCCTCGTCCTTGCTTTTATTCTTGTTACCATTGTCTGCACTGTTTTGGTTACAGGCGTAAACTTTGGTAATCAGTCCGGAGTGATTGAACGTTCCGATATTGGAACAATCGCTATACATGATTACAAGGCACCCAGGGATTTTACGTTTGATCAGATCAATCGTGAAGCTACAGATAGCTTGCGTGAACAACGCATGGCTGAAGTATTGCCAATTTTTAAATGGGATACTTCGCATCATAATAACATTATCTCCAGAATTCGTCAGGCTTTTACGCAAATGCGTGGCGGCCTTGCCATTAAAGAAGGCCTTCTCGAAAATCACCGCGTTCAACGCGAAATTGAAGGCCCCCTTGCACAACCAGGACCGGAAGAACAGAAATGGGCCGATGCCATACTTCATCATTATAACGATGAAGCTATTTTTTCGGATTATATTTCTACCCGAAAAATGTCCGATGCCGAAAAACAGGAAGCCATCGATCAGTGGCTGTCTGAACACCGCGATGAATTCGTCCATGCATTGGGTATGGAGATTAATGACGACTTGTATGCCTGGTTTGCCTCGCAGAAGTTTTCAGAAATGGTTGAGGAAGGACTTATCCAAATATTCGATATAGTCCTTAGCCAGATGATCGTCACGACGCGCCAGGAACTCAATGAATACGATGCAATCACTGTACAGTGGTATGAGGAAGGCAAAAAAAAACAGAGAGAGATTACGCAAACTGAAAAAACAGGGATTTCTACCATCGCCGGAAGCGAAACATTGGCCTTGACGCTTTTGCGGGAAAGGTTTTCTCAATCATCCGATCTTTTTAAAGTGTTCTGTTCCCAGATTGTTCAAGCTAATATTGCTTACGATGAAACCGCTACACAAAGGGAGCGCCAGAACGTCAGCGATGAAACGGATGAACTCCGTATTATTGAAGAATATAAAAAAGGCCAGACGATTGTAGGCCGTGGTAATCCGATTAAGCAGATCCATTATGATATCTTTCAAAAATTAGCTCAGGGCCAGGGGGATGCAGAGAATAGAACTGCACATTGGATTGCTCTCAGCCTTGTCGCGGCAATCATGTTCATTATGAGCTGGAGTGCCATTCTGGCAACGACAGCGAAACGACAAAAGAATCGCGATATTATATATTTTGCTACATCCGTCATGGTATTTACTGTATTTCTGAGACTTGCTGAGTTTTTAAACGGTGTCCTGGATTCAGTTTATCATTGGCCTTTTTCAATA
>JAZODZ010000264.1:0-4643 GCA_045597285.1 Myxococcota bacterium | reverse complement strand
AGGGTTTCCTCTCTCTCCCATTCCCGCCCGCCAGCCGCCGCCTAGCCCAACAAACGTGCGGCCTGGCACACCACCCCCTTTCCGCGTTCAAGCCGCGTAAAAAATGAGTGTCCAGAATGTGCCTGGCGAGTGCAACCCGCGCTGTATCCGCGTCCAGATACAATATGCGCGTTCCCTGACCGGGGGGCAGGCCGCACGATATGATGGTCAGTGCTAAAACCTTTATGTGAAGCCAGATGCGTACATTTTTACCTCCTCATGTCGAGTGATGCGTCGACGCACACACACAAGATGATGACAAAAAATTAATTTTGTGACACTTGGAGGTCATTTTTTTTTGATTTTTTTTACGGTGGGCTGAACAGTTACTAACTGTTCGTAACAGTTCAGACATTTCCGCAGGCGACCTGCGTCCCCGGGTAGGTTGCTAATTGCTAATTGCTAATTGCTAATTCTCCCTACCCCGGTCAACAGGCGCCGTGCAACATATCGACGATATTGCGCAGTTCGAGCGCGTTCAGTTCCGGCAGCGATCCATTAATGAATATATTGGAACCAATTTCAAACCCGGCAGTTTTACTCAGGCGAGGAATAATAGATATATACCAGTGATAATGTTCATCGTTGGTATTTACAGGGGCAGACCGGATGACAAAGTTATAATCGGGATAATTCAGCAAACGCTCCTGCGCTTTAAGAATATAATATAGCATATCCGCAAGGGCGGGAAGCTGTTCATCCGAAAGCCTTCCAAAATGCGCATGATGTTCGAGCGGAAATATCCATGTATGAAAACTGGACAATGCTGCATAAGGTAAAAATGATACAAAATGCGCATTTTTATAAATAATACGGGCATTTTGTTCAATTTCATTGCGAATCATGTCGCACATCAGACAAGCGTGATGTTCTTCATAATAATGGCGTGTGACGTCGAGGCGCGTCTGAACCTGTCCGGAAACAATTGGCGTTGCAATCAACTGTGAATGCGGATGCATGAGCGAAGATCCTGCCTTTTCGCCATTATTTTTGAACAATATAATATGCCGGACGCGAGGATCCTGTTCGTGGACGCGATAACGGCAACGATAAGTCCGCAATATTTCGCTAATCTGGGACAGCGGCAGTTCGGTAATGCCGTGATCGTGGCGCGGAGAATCGATAATGACTTCATGAACGCCGAACCCATCTATTTTGGGCTGAAAGAAATCCCCGGATGCAGTAGGGGTAAGCGATTCATTCAGAGCCGGGAATTTATTCTTAATAACGCGTGTTTTCCATGAACCGCCCACCTCGCAGGTACGAAACACTTCCTGCGAAGTCATGTGCTCGTTGCCGGGACAGAACGGGCACGTCGGATCCAGTGGCGGCAAAGCATAATGAGGCACGGACTGAGCAAATTCCATTGGGCGTTTAGCGCGTTCGGTCGCGATAATAACCCATTCCTGCGTAAGAACATTGAAGCGAAATTCTGGCATGACAATGATTATTTTATAAGAGATGAAGCCCGCAGGATATAAGTCATTTATCGATGAAATCGATTTGTATGCGTGATATTGCCTATCCGGGGCCGTTATCGAAATTATCGGGAAAAAGATATAAAAAAAGCCGCGAATGCAACTGCATTGACGGCTTTTATACGATCATACCCAACAGGGTCCCGAAATCAATCTTCAGCCTGATACGGAAGAAGAGCGATATGACGTGCACGCTTGATAGCGCGGGCCAGTTTGCGCTGGAAACGGGCGGAAACACCGGTAATGCGCGAAGGCAGAATTTTACCGCGCGGGGAGAGGAAACGTTTCAGAAGCTGAACATCTTTGTAATCAATTGTCAAAGAAATGTCAGATTTGAACGGACAAGCTTTGCGTTTGGCGCGGTGAAAACTACCACGAGCGGGCACGCGGGCTGCGGAATTGGCATTCGTATTTGTATCCATCTTTTACTCTCCCTGATTACATTTTGGTTGGAACTTCAGCAGCACATTTTGGACAAACCCAAAACATCCCACTCGGTTTGGAGTGACGGACCATTTTAATGATGCTCATCTCCTGCTTGTCGTCGCCCTTAGCCAGACAATATGGGCACTTTTTCTTGAAGACAACTTTCTTCGTTGTCGAAATTTTTGCCTGTTTTGCACTTTTCTTTGCCGCCATGACAAATTTTCCTTTTTCCGGCAACAGAATTCTTCGGATTATGGACATCCAGAACCCCTTGTTCTGGACTTTCGGGAGACCCTGCCGGATTACGGTCGCCCAAATCGAAGCGCGTGCCTCATACCCTTTTTCTAACGAATGTCAAGAAAAATGTCTCCATAACAGCAAACTAATCGACAGCCAAAGCGCATTCATCTCGTACTCAGGTTCGAAATCTGCCGCGTCGAAGCAATACTGCTGATAGGCTTTTGCCAGCTTATCCCTGTCCAGAACATCTGCCCAGTCACCTCGACTGATAACCTGTTCCAAAAGTGGTCGCGCATATTTCGACAAGCCGTCGTGCATCAGCATGTCATACGACTGGCACTTGGGATGATGAATAATTGCCTCCGGCAACAGCGGCGTCAGTGCATCTTTATATATCGGGCGATATTCGCCGCAGCTCAGAAAATATTGCGGTGGGATACAGGCGCAAAAATCATATAATTCCGTGTCGAACAATGGATCATAAAACCGATGAGGACACAGGCGAGCAATCATATCCATGCACCGCGTCCTGAGTTCCCAGCTCCAGAACAGGGGGAGGAAAGCACGTTCCTGGAAATGCGACATGAAATAGACAGGATCGACGGTGATTTCGGGGAACTGAGCCGCAAACACGGGATTCATCCAATCGTGAGCCCGATCGGGATGCGGATGATGGCGAGTACAGATCGTCCTTGCGATCCGACGGATTTCTCCATCGGCACGATTGGCGAGGAAACGCAGGGCAAGGTAACGGATATGCGGTTTGTCGAGTGCCGCGATTTCTTTTGCAAGACCGCGGACATCCCGCTCTGACCAGAGATAACGGAAAATGGCTTCCTGCCTTGCTTTGACGATAAAATTCCCGCCATAGCCGGTCACAATCATGCGCGGCCCGGAGGTCTTTTCGACGATGCGATATGCGCACAAAAGACTCTCGATTCCCGGTGCGACAAGCGGCCCGTAAGCTCTGAACTTTCCATATAATTCGGGCTCCTTCAGCGGCCAGAAATCATCCATGCTGATACGAGTCAGGTCGACGGGCAATGCGTTTTCGAGGATATCGAGTTCATGAGATTCGTCGCACGAACGGTGCTTTCCGGAAACCAGCGAAATGGCTTGAAATCTGCCGGGATGATCGGCACACCAGGACGAGAAAATCGCCGTGGAATCGAGCCCGCCGGACAGCGTGAACATCGGGTTTTCGTCGGGAATACGTGACACGGCTTTCGCAATTTTTTCGCGCAATGCCACGGCCAGTTCTGCCCTTTCTGCATGCATGACATGATACTTTTTGTCATGCCATGCGCAACGCCGAATCTGGCAAATTCTGCGTTCATCCGGAATATCCCTGTTTAGGATTTCTTCATCGTTTGACAGCCGCAAAACGAATTCATCAAACGATCCGATGACATGACATATATATTCTCCAGGCAACAAACGTCCTGTGTTTTCATAGATATCGTCATCGTTCATCGAATCCTGTTCGAGCAGGAAACGGGCTATCCAGTCGCGACGAATTCCGCGCCTCACCGTGAGCTCCGCCTGATACTCCGGGCTCGTCACGGCCGAAAAATCCATGCGGTTGCGCCCGTCATAAGTCAACATCCATGGAACAAACCCGAAGGGATCGCGAAATATACAAAATTCATCCGTCCTTTTGTTCCAAATCACGCCCGATACATGACCGATATGGGATATAAATTCGCTTTTATAATGAATGATATCATTTAATACATCTTCGGGTTTTGCAGTATGCGACAGTATGGCAACAATTATATGTTCCCGTTCCAGAATCTGAATCGCAAATTGTCCATGTTCCTCGAGAATGGCAAGCTGGTGTTTATGATTGTCGAATAGAATTCGCCACGGTTCAGGCGGATTTTTTTGATTTGTAAAAGCGATATCAGTCATTTTCTCGTGTTCCCAAACGGCACCTGTCTTCTTTCCCCCCTTGCTGAATCCTGGTGTCACTCAGTTTTCCGCGTGCGTCAAGGTGTTTTTGTCGCGTACCCTCATGGTATCGGGGCGCGGCGTATGCCGCAGGCATAGCCGCGCCATTGCACGGCGTATCGGCAACGCCGATAGCCGTGCCCCAACAACACGCATTTTTTGTTTTCATTATCGTCAAAAAACAAATAGAATAATTTTTTATTGACGTTCCTAAAACGTCCGTTCATCCCGGAGTCTCCGGGGTTTATTTACCTCTTCAGAATGTAGGAGAAGCAACAACATGGCAGAACTCAAGGGCTCAAAAACAGAAGCCAACCTTCAGGCAGCTTTCGCAGGTGAATCACAGGCTCGCAACAAATATACGTACTATGCCAGCCAGGCCAAGAAGGACGGCTTCGAACAGATCGCCGCTATCTTCCTCGAAACCGCTGAAAACGAAAAAGAGCACGCCAAAATCTGGTTCAAATGTCTTCACGACAACAAAATCCCCACGACTGCCGAGAACCTTCT
>JAZODZ010000263.1:0-18788 GCA_045597285.1 Myxococcota bacterium | reverse complement strand
CGCGGCGGGCACGCCGTATGTCAATAGGCGTGCCGACATAAGAATATATATATATTAATATTAGTTAATGAGAATTGGGCATTCCGTCACTGAAGTACGGTCTTCGTTATTCTTTTCATTGCATTCGACCGTTGTTTTGCCATTTTTACCGTCATCATTTGCGACGAGTACGATATCGCCAAGAACGACCTCCGGAATATTGCACTCGACGTGGAGACAACCGCCGACGGGAACGTTTTCAGACGTGTACGACGTGCAGAGATGCGTCCGCGTTTCGTTGCCGTTCTCGTCTATTCCAATCTGATAGAACGAGGCAGGCATGAGGGAAGCGACCATCTTGGTGCCGCGGTTGCAGATTTCAGCGCCAAGGACGACGTGATCGCCATTTTGCCCGCATGTATCGCCCACAAAACGGCCTGTAATATCGGGAGCACGGTTTGCACCGGTCTTGCCCTGCTTATTCTGACGATAGTTGTTCAGGCTGAGATCGAGGAAATTCTGAACCCACTTCTCCGTCATCGGAATCGTCTGATCATCGTTGATGTTCGTAATCGAGTACGCGTGCTGATTCCAAATGTTTCTCGAACTCATCCAGCGATCCAGACGGTCTTTCATGATGCGGATGCCAGTCACGGCCTTAGCATTGTTGCGAATCGCACGACAGACGTTGCCCTCGGAAGGATTATCGGCATCGCTGAGCGGTGCAACACAGCCATATTCATCGTTAATCAGATTGCCCTTGTCATCGGTTCGCCAGTTGCACTGATCGTTCGTCGTGCAACGACATAATTTCGATTTACAAACGTTCGATTTGCAATCGCTGTCCACTTCGCAGCGAAGGCCGCGATGGATCGGGTCAGGGCTTTGACAAGACATGACATCGTTAGAACCGACAATGATTTCCGCAGATTCGTCGTTATCGATATCGGCAATAACGGGGTATTCATGCCATGTCTCGCTTGCACGATATGCCGAGAACAGGACATCGCCCGTTTTGCCGTCGTAAACACGGGTATAGCATTCATCGGCATAGACAGCTTCCATGGCACCGTCGCCGTCGAAATCGAAGAGTGAAGAGCCTGTGGAACGGCTGGAAAGGTCCTGCGAAGCCTTTTTCCAAAGGATTCCCTTGCCGGCGCATTTGGGATTATCTTCGGTACACTGTGGATCGAAGATCGCGTAATAATGGCCGAAAGCACCGGCCACTTCCGGGATCTGGTCGCCGTCGAAATCGCCGATCGTGCACGGGCCGCCGCCATAACTCGAATCATCCTGGAACAGAACCGTGCCGTTGAGGTCGGCGATGTAAACGCGATTGCCGCCGCAACTCACGATTTCCGCCTTTCCATCGAACTTGCCGTATTCAAATTCCGCCAAATCCTCACCAAGCTCCGATTTTTTGGGCGAGCCAAAGTCTGCAAAGGCAAAATGATAGCCGTGATATGCGCCGCCGTAGCCAAGGGCCTTGTTGATATTGGGGTACGCGATCTCCCATTTACTCGTCTCTGTATTCCAGCGATAGACATTCGTCACGCCGATGATTTCAACATTTCCGTCGTTATCGAGGTCGCCGAGTGCCGGGAAACGCGACAATTCATCGATGAGCTGTCCGGAATTGAGACGCATGCCATTCAATGTATTGAATACTTCGCCGCCATAGCCAATGATTTCTGGGATGCCGTCGTTATTGATGTCGTGAATGGCCGGACCAGCCCACGCGATAGTTTGATCCGCGCTCGATGTACCGTCAGTGGTCTTCCACCAGGTTTCATATTTTTCCAAATCCTTATTCCAATGGAAAGCCACGAGACCGCCACCGGCGCCCGATTTTTGATAAGTCCCGCGTCCTGCAAAGATTTCGACAAATCCATCACTGTCGACATCGGCGACGGCAAGGTTCGAACCACCGATAATCCGGTTATTGTCATCGAATATGCTTTCATGGAGCTTGCAGTTCTCTGCATTCACGATACGAATGACGCCATAGTAAGACGCCGAATCGCCGCGCCCTGCCCAGGCACCACCATCTGTATAATTATAACTGATAAAAATGACTTCATTTGCCAGGCCGGAATCGTGCGGCGTGTTCGCAACGACGGGGGAACTGAGCACCTGATAGTGATTAGGGTATGGTTCCCCAGGTTCCGGTGCTTTCCATTCACACTGAATGGCAGCCTCAAAAAGCCCTTTTACTGTTTTATAACTGCAACTGGTATTCTGATTCTGCCGAGGGCCAAAGTCATAGGGAATGCAGACATTTTTTACCGTGCACGCCTCTTCCATACAACAATACGAATCCTTGCTGCATTTATCATCAGTATCGCATTCACCATAAGTATGAATACATTTCTTGCTGTCCTTATCCATCATACATACGGTGTCTTTCGGACAAATATATACATCATCACAAGCCGCGTTTTCGACAACGACCTGCCTGCAAACACCATCAAGACACTCGAATTCACCACTGCAAGTGATAAAGTCATTACACGCCTGTCCGCCTTTCTGATTTGTCAAAGTACAATACCCAAGGCACTCGGCTTCTCCCGCACACTCGCTATCATCCAGACACTCTTCACCAATCTCAAGCAAATTAGTACATTGATTGGACTTGCAAAATTGTCCGTCCTGGCATGGGATGGAATCGGAACAAGCGCCGTCGATTTCGGCCATTTCGTGACAATAACCGTCATTGGCACATTTTGTTTTTCCAGCCTCGCAAGACGAATCATCTGTACATTCAACAGGATCGGTCGGTTCTGGAGTAACAATCGCATGGCACTGATGATTCTTGCATTCTTTATTATCGCCACAATCATTGTCTACACGGCATTCATAACATTTGTTATCAACACAAACATAATGATTGCTACAATCTTTGTCTTTTTCACATTCACCTTTTTTCTTTGTTGTACAAACACCATCTATACATTCCCCTTCTATACAGACGACGTTTTCATCGACACAGCTGTCCCCGAGCATTGCCTCATGACGACAATGATTCTCAAGACACTTCATGCCATCCGGACATAACTTCGCATCATCGCAGTAATCGGCAGGTTTTTCATCGCCAGGCTGAGTATTTGTGCTGTCATCGGTACATGCCGAAGACAAGGCCAGCAATGGCAACATGGAAAAGAATGACAGACGATATAATTTCATAAGACTCCTTATATGAAGCGATTGAGCGACAGTATGTTGCTGGCAAAACAAATAATTAATATAAATGAAAAATCCCCCTCTCTGCGGAAAGACGGGGGATGACAAACGTTATTTGCTGTTTTCAACGGCCTCTTCGAGCATGCCGATGATGAATTCCGTTTCGAACGCACTCTGAATTTTTCGGCCATTCAGGAAAAATGTCGGCGTAGACTCGACACCGTTCGTAAATCCTTCTTTCTTACCCGCCACAACGGCATCGCGGGCTTGTGTTTCCTGCATGAAAGCATTGAACTGTTCGGCATCGAGCCCCAATTCTGTTGCAATGACAGACATCTGTTCAAGCGAAAAGCTGTCAAAATTCTCATATAATTTGATAAGATACGGCCACGCCTTGCCCATTTTTGCAGCCGCCTCGACGGCCAGTGCCGCCTGGGTCGAGTTTTCATGCGATTTAATGGGGAAAAGCCTCATATTAATGGCAACGCTGTCTTTGAGCGGAGACTTTTCAAGCGTGTGAATGAGTTCCGGAACATATCGAGAGCAATAGGGACAACGACCGCAAAGATATATCGAGAGGACGACTTTGGCATCCGGATTTCCCCAGATAAATTCCCGTCTTTTGTCGATTTTTACAGCCGGAGTCATCTCACCCATCACCATGGCTCGCTGATCGAGAATGTGCTTGATTTCTGTCTCAGACTTGCCATTCCCTGCAAGACGGCACGTTTCGTCTGCAAGGCGTTTTGCGAGTGAACATACTGTCTTTTTTTGCAAACACTTCGATATCGTCTCGTCACAGCAATCATAGAGATAGGCTGAATCCATCACGGATTTGGCCACCTGTGCCGCATCGCCGGTGAGCGCATCGCATTTGGGCGTCTGAGCATAAGCCAGCGACGAAATAAACAGCAACGGAATGAGCGCATATATGAATTTCATGATATTATCCTTTCATAAATCATCCCCCGGAACGGGAAGATGAACGATTTATAGCAAAATTGACGGCAAAGTACAGAGCCGGAACAGTCCGCTTGTCCCCGCGATATTTTGAGGGGACGGCACGCCTATTCGCATACGGCGTGCCCGCCGCGCTATTATCATACGCGCGGCGACTATTTTTTTTTGCGAACACTCCACGATACCGTCAGTTCTGCAAACACGATGACGAACGCTGCATATCCTCATCCTGTTGGATAATGTCGCGAATGCGTTCCGCAGATCCTTCCGTCTCAAAATCCCACGGCAGCTCGAAAGCATTATTGCCAAGCCCGCGAGGCCCGTAAAAATGAAGACTGCCTGTCCATCGAATCGCAATCATGCCACGGTAATCTGTAAATTCGTAATCCTTAGCCGTACTCCACCGGCGGCTCGCCTTAAACTGAGCCCCAACGCGCACGCCTGCCCATTCCGGCGACCATACCTGAAACGCCCCACGCGCCGCCTTGTCACTTCGCCAGTCTCCCTGCTCGAAATACCCCTCGGAATCGGGATAACCGTCATACGAAAACGACCCGTTCAGGCGAAACAGCACATCGTACTTTGGAATTCTGTAATCGAGCGCAAGACTCACATTCATGCCATTCAAATTGTACATGTCCCCGGATGAAAACCACTGGCGGTAACTCAGCCCCCACGTCAGAGAAAGTCCTTTATACAAGCCATGACGCCCGCCGGCACCGAGATCAAACTCGTCCCGGGTACGCACCTCCTGGCGAAACGTCCTGTGTCCGTAACCGGCAAACAGATAGAGCCACTTCAATATTTCGAAATCGAGTTCAAGCCTATGCGAGGTATAGAACATGAGCGGGCCGTCATTGTACTTGTCTCCGCCCATCATGAATAAAGATTCAGGCCTGTACCAGACGCCGATTTTTACAGGATCCGTATCGACAGCCACGCCCAGCCTAAGCGACAAATCGATGTAGCTGAAATCGCTCGCGTCTTTAGATGTCAAATATTGCCCCGTAAACTGCCCTTCCAACACGCTACGGACGAAAGCATCTTTCCACGGATCGAGCGTCACACGAATATCGCCGTCCAAAAAAGGGCTGTCGAGTTTCTTCTCCATCAGGGTCGGATCATTCGGCGAACCGCTCAAAGCGTTCGAAGCATAACCGCCATCGAGTTCGACTTTCCAAGAGAAATTCGGATTCGGAGCGACGCCCAACATCGACTGCATCGAAGATAACGCCGATTTATCCGATTTCGACATCGCTTCTGCCTCATACGCAGTTTTTAAGGCTTCTCTGGCCTTGTCGGGTTCGTTTTTCGTCATTTCGTTAAAGGCGCTGAGCAGACTCAGGCGAGCTTTGGCCCAATTGTCACACTCAACATGCTCAGAAAGGGTCTGTTCCGCATCGTCAGGCATACCCATTTGAATCTGAATCCATGCAATCCACGCAAGGGATTCACAATCACTGGAACTGCTTTGTGAAAACAGCCGCCGTAGCGTCTTGAGTGCCCAGGGATAGTTCCCGGATTTGGCATAAGCCACGCCAAGCGCACGTTCCAGCCTGGGATCGAGGTCGTTGCATTCCCGGGATTCTTTCAAAATCTCGACCGCATCTCTCGCAAATTCCGGATCGTCCCAGATTTCAACGGCTTTATCGATTGCCTCGGACGCAGGCGTACACACTTTGGTAAAGGTTCCAGCGTCGGTCATCGTATCCGAATCAGTCTCGTTCCAGGCCAGCACGATTTCATCATCTGAAAAAATATTCGGTAAAAGCCGTGCGTGAGGCTCGTCATCCTCTTCACTGGACGCAGGAACTTCGATATATTCCCCGTCCGCACAGCATCGAAATCCAAGCGCGGTTGGCGTCCAATTCCCAGGAATATACGAACATTTATGATTCGTCAGGGAATCGAGGCAGTTATATGCGCCACCGCGGACTGTTTTTCCCGATCCCCCCGAAGTATGTTCCCAATAGTTGCCGTTTAAATCGTATATGCCCCAGCCGTTTGTGCAATCAGGAAATGCCCCGGTCGCAGTTGGATGGAACATAAAGCTCCCAAACGTATCGAGCCCGTTGCAAATGGCTGGATCATAAGACTCGCCATACCCATACTCGGTATTATTGACGCCACGGCAGGCGTATTCCCATTCAGCCGGTGAACAAAGACGCTTTCCTGCGGCCTCGCATGCCGCTTCAGCCTTCGCGTTATTGTCTCCGATCATCCAGGGCATCACGCCCTTTTTGGACACGGCCATCGAGGAATCCTTTCCCTCCGAGGTCTCTGTTGCATCGGGGCGCGATGCCTCATATATATCCATGCAATACGTTTCGTGAATCGCAACCATTTCTTCCGGACAGGTAAAGACTTTTACCATGACTGGATCTTCTGGTTTTGGAGGTACCACGGGCGTATCGGAAATGACGCATTGATGTTCTTTGCAAACAAACCCGGAACCGCAGTCCACATCGAACTTGCATTTGTAATCACACTCACCGATGCTGGTGCAAATCATCGGGGCAGGACAGTCCTCATTTCTGTAACATCGCTGTTCCGGAGTACAGGCACCGACAATGAAAGTCGAAACAATGACAAACGGTATGAAAATTAAACGCATCAGAACGTCCTTACAAAGTCCAGAAGATGTAAAAATCGTGATTGCCTTGTGTTGCAGCCCCCCAGGCATATCCCACAGTAATTCTTGCAGGAAGCCTGTATCCCAGCAACAAATCAATATATAATTCAGCGCCAATTGCAACCTTGGAATGAAGAATATTCCATTCGTCGCCCCAGGCATATCCCCAATCACCAAATGCAGCCGCGCCAAGACGTCTTATTCCAATGGGAAGCGTCGAATAGCCCGCTTCCATGTTCCATATCGGCGCTGAATAAGACGCGTGGCCATATAAAAAATGCTTTCCATAAAGCAGCCCTGCAGGATAGCCGTGCATCATGACATCGCTGCTTCCAATCATGACACCTTGCGCTGACGAAAGACTGAACGGCAGCCTGTTTTCATTCTGCGACCACGATCCACCACCCGAAAGCAACAAGCTGATGACATGAGAATCGAGCCAGGGCATCGTCCATCCGGCTTTTGCCGTGGCATTGCCTATGAAAGTGTACGCATCATCCCCCAACCAGGGCGCCTCAAACCTTATCGAAGCACTCACTGCATAGCCATGATTCGGAGCAAAGGCATGCTCTGTCTGCCTAAGATTACTCCATGACCAGCTGGCAGATAACGAATTGTGCCATCCAAGTGAGGGAAGCCAAATACGGGCCGCAGGATCTCGCTGCGTCCATGACAGGGGAGCCTCAGCCTCGTTGTACTCCAAATGTGCCGTCAGAGTCACCGACTGCGTCCACACCCTGCCATTCCAGATGCGCGACGCAACGATATCTCCATACACAGTCTGATAATCGAATTGTTTTGTCTTTATCCCGTCGATATAGGATGCGGTGTTTTGTTTCAGGCCAGCCTTCAGCCCCAAATCCCAAATTAACGATTTCCAGTCATACGAAAACGAAAATTCAAATTCGGATTTCGGAATCAGATAAGACACACTCAGCGAATACACGTGATGATCGAGCAAATCGCTTCCCTCGATCGATATGCCGGCAAACCCACCATTTCCAGATAAGCCCCCCTGAGGAATCCAGTTTTGAGGCCACATCCACTGCCACGGTTTATATCGACGAACAGAACTCAAGGACACATCTTCCAAATCCGGAAAATGTATCTTGGGTTCGACTTCAACGATATCATCCTCATGTTCTTCGAGATCTTTTGCCAATATTCTGGCTATCGTCGTTCCGTTTGCCGTGTATTGTGTATAATAAATATCTCCATCATCCGATTCAGATGGCGACAAAATACCATCATATAGATTCGTCAGGCGAGTATGTATGCCGGTTTCCGGTGAATAAGCCCATAGATTGAGTTCACCAGATTTCGATGACACATACCCCAATCTGTTATCACGCATCCAAAATGGTGCCAATTCAGTGCTTTTGCTGTCTGTAATGGCAATCCATTCACCATTTTGATATCGATATAAATCTGCCTGTTGTTTTTTCGGATTAAATATTACAGATATAATATTGCCTGATTTTACAACGATATCTTCTATCTGTTCAAACGGCTCACTACGATATATCAACTCGTCAGACGCACCATTAAATTTCCAAATCTCAGTATTATCGCCATCTTGCACGATTCGATATAAATCATCATTATCATCGACGCAAAACCGACGAATACGCCCGTGAACATTCAGATGATCTATCTTTTTTGTTTCACTATGATATGTATATAATGTTTCGTATTGCTGAAAACCATTCTTCGCAGGAGAATGCATAAAATACAATACATCTCCCTTATGATTCCACTGGTGATTACATTGGCCCCAACAGTCTGCAATATGTTCTTCTATCCCAGTTTTTAATGATTTTCTAACTATAGCCCGTGGTGATGACAGATCACGTTTGACATACGTCAGCCATTCTCCATGAACTTCCGGGTTGCCATGGCGCCAGGGTTCAAACAATGACTCATGCGGTGTTTCAGATGAATCCACAGAATTCCTGGCTTTCTCTATCTCCGATGACCTCCATTCCTCATAGAGTTCATCCCATGTTTTATGCCAGACCCTGAGCGCCGCCCGGTTCATCGCATACGGAATCCAGTCATCCCCATATTCTTTTATCCATGCCGTCAGTGTCTGGCGACCGTATGTATTTGCAATATAATCGATAAAAAACGCCCCAAATAAATAATTTCCCGTACTCTCAGGCCATCGAACCAGCCCCGCCGACATCTCGCCCAATGTTGGAATGGCTTCTGCCAGGGCCGCATTGCGAATCATTGTTTTGTATAATACATTTCGCAACCTGCCCGTGTTACTCATCTGTGTTTCATAATATACAGCCATTCCTTCCGTAAACCAATGCGGTAAAGTTGCATTGTTTCTCGCAAATTTGCCAAAAATAACATTCAATACAGGATGAAGGCCATACGATGTATCCGTATGAAGTATATGAGTGTATTCATGATATATTAACTGCCGCATCCAGTCATCATAAAACCCTAATTCTTCAGACAAGAACGGAGGGTATGCCTGAAGACGAATTTCATTTCGCGGCACAGATGTCGCCCAGCCATTTGCTGTATCTGTATAGTCCGTCACACTAATATATGTTTTTGTTTTGGGCACCCATTTGAGTTCTTTTGTAAGAATTAAATGCGCCTCTTCTGCAATGCCAAGAGCCCGACGCGCGAAATCAATCCTTTCTGACGGAAAAACAATGACAAAATGCTCACTTTCAAGTTCCTGCCACACTGTCGATGGATCATCGGCCGCGAACACCAGTCCCGGTACCAGCAGATAACTTAGAATAATCAATAAAAAATTTCGCCGCAATATGCGGCGAAATCGATGTAAGCATTCAGCTGGAAACATCAAATGTTTATCTCAAATAATTCCAAGCAAATGCCTCAATTCTCAGATTATCAGGATAACGTTTTCGCGCCATCTGAACGATATCGAATGCTTCCTGGATATCACCATCTTCGACGCTTTTACGACATCTTGCTAACAATCCAACAATTTCGATGTCATCATTTGCCTTCTTACGAGCTTCTTCCTCCTTCGCTTTGCGTTCAGCTTCTTCTTTTGCTTTGCGCTCAGCTTCTTCTTTTGCCTTGCGTTCGGCTTCTTCCTTCGCCTTGCGCTCTTCTTCTTCACGAGCCAGACGTTCTTCTTCTTCACGTGCCAGGCGTTTGGCCTCTTCTATCGCCTTACGCTCAGCTTCTTCACGGGCTAAACGTTCCGCCTCTTCTTTTGCTTTACGCTCTTCTTCTTCACGAGCAAGGCGTTCCGCCTCTTCTTTCGCCAAACGCTCCGCCTCTTCTTTTGCTTTGCGTTCTTCTTCTTCACGAGCAAGGCGTTCCGCCTCTTCTTTCGCCAAACGCTCAGCTTCTTCGCGAGCAAGGCGTTCCGCCTCTTCTTTCGCCAAACGCTCAGCTTCTTCGCGAGCAAAGCGTTCGGCCTCTTCTTTCGCCAAACGCTCGGCTTCTTCGCGAGCAAGGCGTTCCGCCTCTTCTTTCGCCAAACGCTCGGCTTCTTCGCGAGCAAGGCGTTCCGCTTCTTCTTTCGCCAAACGCTCGGCTTCTTCGCGAGCCAGACGTTCCGCCTCTTCTTTTGCTTTACGTTCGGCTTCTTCACGAGCCAGGCGTTCCGCTTCTTCTTTCGCTAAACGCTCAGCTTCTTCTTTCGCTAAACGCTCAGCGTCTTCTTTCGCTGAACTATCATCCTCGTCATCCCAGCTAAACTTGCGGCGAGAAACCGTCGACGTCTCTGAACTCTTTTCGGCAGGTTCAGACTTCGGTTCGGCTACCGCCTCGGGTTCGTCATCCCAACTGAACTTGCGGCGAGAAACCGTCGATGTTTCGGAACTCTTTTCGGCAGGTTCAGATTTCGGTTCGGCTGCCGCCTCGGGTTCGTCATCCCAGCTAAACTTGCGGCGAGAAACCGTCGACGTCTCGGAACTCTTTTCGACTGGTTCAGACTTGGGTTGTTCGGCTGCCGCCTCGGGTTCGTCATCCCAGCTAAACTTGCGGCGAGAAACCGTCGATGTTTCGGAACTCTTTTCGGCAGGTTCTGATTTCGGTTCGGCTGCCGCCTCGGGTTCGTCATCCCAACTAAACTTGCGGCGAGAAACCGACGCCGGTTCTTCGGCCTTGCCGTCAGAATCGTCGTCCCAACTGTATTTCTTACGAGAAACTGCCGGTTCTTCAACTTCTTCGACAACTTCTTCTATGGGGCCATCTTTTTTAGCTGTATCCCAGCTATTACGCCTGGAAGGCACGATATCTTTATCGGGATCAAATGGTTCAAATTCAATTTCTTCCTCAACAGACTCACCGGCAGGCTCATCCCAGCTATATTTACGGCGAGAACTCGACGTCGTATCTTCTGCTTTGCTATCCGAATCGTCGTCCCAGCTGTATTTGCCGCGAGAACTCGATGCAGACTCGGTTTGCTTGCTATCTGAATCGTCGTCCCAGCTGTATTTGCTGCGAGAACTCGACGATGTTTCTACCGGTTTGCTATCTGAATCGTCGTCCCAGCTGTATTTGCTGCGAGAACTCGATGCAGACTCTGTTTGCTTGCTATCCGAATCGTCGTCCCAGCTGTATTTACGGCGAGAACTCGACGATGTTTCTACCGGTTCGCTATCCGAATCGTCATCCCAGCTATATTTACGGCGAGAACTCGACGTTTCTTCTTCGTAATGCCGTTTCACCTGACTCACAGATGAAATCGATTCACTGGATGTTTCTTTTCCGGAATCCGCCACAATATTGAGCACATCGACTTTCGATGTCGTCTTTGAACTGTATTTGGAAAGGAACTCCCAGCCTGCCTGCTCGACATTTCCGAGACTTGAAACGTTCACGGGGAAACGGTTGCCATAATGATCCACACATAACGCCGCATAATAGTGGAATGTATCGCAGGCGGTCACGTCATCCATGATTCCCTTACAGGAATGATTAATAACAAAACGTTGTCCTAGTTTGGGCGTTCCTGTTTTTTGGAATGCATGAAAATCGTTAACCGTCTCCTCATCCCATTCCAACGGTGTATCGAAACAGTACAATTCAATCGAGCTAATGTTGGCATCGTCAAGAATGCCAAAGCGAATGGCAAGGCAGTTCTTCTTCTGGAATTTTTCCAAAGCCAGGCAGTGAACCAAATGATCCTGAATGATTTGATTTGTACCCCATGCCGTAATCGCATTATCGCTTGGCAAAAAGTCAATTGTCGTGTCGCGAACGTTTTGAATCTCTTCAAATTTACCATCATGCCAGGTTGCAAACGCATACCACGACCGCTTGTGGCAGTCGGTATCGACGATGAGCATAAAGCCATTTTCCGGACGGTAAGCAAATGCATCGCAATGCTCGTCATTATATCTACCTTCATCACGAGTTTTGATGAGGATACTGCTGACGCCAGCCGCAGTCATTTCATAGTCGGCACGAACAGCGATGACATCCGCGCCCTCGGCAACTTTTGCCCTGAACTGAATGCCGAACATCCAAGGATTCTTTTTATAAGACTCCAATGTGAGATCCGGCGAATGCCGGAAAAATCCAATTTTTTCACAGGCAAGAGTCTCTGAGATCGCCGGAATATCTTCAGTGCCGCTCACCACACTTTGTGGCTGCTGTGCTTTTTTGGCGGCACACTGCGCCTTCCATCTGGCATAACCAGACATCATGCGATCACGTCCTTCTCCCCATCCGGATCGCGCTTTCAAATACTGGAACGGCTTTCCCTTTTCAAATGGCGTCGAAACATGGCGCATCGGAATCTGAATTCGCCCGGATTCCGGCATGCGGATGAGCAGAGCATAGTAACAGAATCGATTGACAAATGATTCGTTATCGACGATTGCATTGACAAACCTGTCCAGCGAATACGTCGTCCCCTTTTCCCCGCGAAGAACGGCCTGGAACGCCTCAATGTCAGATTCTGCGCCGGTATGCGGACTGTATGGAATGTCGCTCACGATCAAATCGTAGCCGACAAAATCGGGATACTGATCCGGATAATCCCATTCAAAGCCGCAAAATGTATCCACGCGAACCGTCAAATAATCCAAACGGCACGGATCCTTGGCCATCGGCGTGTCACCGTAAGGATTTGACCAATACGTCCAGTTCTCACCTGGCGCCGCGCCGTTAAACTGTGAGCTTTCTACGTCATTAATCCAGATGAGATCGTCATTGTCCAGGCGAGCAAGGACCAGATAACGATTCTTGTCGTGAATCTCATCGTCAACCAGCCGCGTAATCGGCTTGAAAATGTCGATGCGTTCCACGACATCGTCATAGTGCCCGGCTAAAAGGTCTTCACAGCAATCAGATGGAAGATTCTCGCTACTTCTAAAGACGATATACAGAGAAACATTGCCCTTCGGTTCGTTCCAACGAAGCGCACATCCTTGAAAATCTGCACGCGTGTACCAGTTCCAAGGTGACGGTGCCTGACGGGCAAAATGAAATCGGACTGTTTCTGGAATTTCTGACATGGGAACACCTCCTAATAAACCCCAGCTTAACTTATCACACTTACCATTTTTTTTCTATATTCGTTTCTTTTTTATCCTTGTGCGCCGCCACGGTCTCGATCCCACGATTTGTTCTTCAAGGATGATTAGGTGATTATTCCGATATATGATATCCCCCCGATGGTGTTCCGGCGGCCGCCGTATTCATTACCGGGTGTGTGCGATAGCACCCGGTTACCACGTCTGGCCGACGGCACATCGCATACCCCAGAGCATCCCATGACTCCACAGCAACTCAAATCCTCCATCCTCCAACTCGCCATACAGGGCAAACTCGTGCCCCAAATCCCTGCCGAAGGCACTGGCGAGGAACTCTACAAACAAATCCAGAAAGAAAAACAAGCCCTGATCAAAGATGGCAAAATCAAAAAAGAAAAGCCATTGCCCGATATCAGCGAGGATGAGGTGCCGTTCGATATCCCGGATAGCTGGAGGTGGTGTAGGTTGGGGGAATTAATTAAAATTGAATCAGGGAAAGGATTAACCGCAAATAATATGATAGCTGGAAATATTCCAGTTTATGGTGGTAATGGCATAACAGGATTTCATAATCAAAGCATAATACATAAAGAAACTGTTGTTATCGGGAGGGTTGGACTCTATTGTGGTAGTGTACATGTTACTGAAACCGTAGCTTGGGTGACTGATAATGCATTTATCACAACATATCCTGAGCAATATATACATCGTATGTATTTAGTATATATGCTTCGTCATATGAATTTGGGCAGAGATAAGAACGCAACAGCTCAACCAGTTGTTTCTGGAAAAAAAATATATCCATTGTTATTTCCTCTCCCGCCTCTTGCCGAACAGCGCCGCATTGTGGCGAAGATCGAGGAGCTTCTGCCGCTGGTCGATCACCTAATTCCGTTGGAAAACAAATAATTGCACATTGCTAATTGCTAATTGCTAATTTATCGGAGGTTTCCCATGACACACAATCTTGAACGAAACAGAAAGAATTGATGCAGAATCCGTATGCGCAACTCCTTGAGTTAAAGGTGACAATCTTTCTTTACTTGCTGACGTGTTCATGTTATGCTCCGCTAAAATCCGTTGAGTACTGACTCAGCAAGTCAAGTAACGGTGCGGATTTTAACAACTTTACAAGATTCTGTAACTGAATTTTTAAACACTTTTATTTATACTATTGCTCAGGCCCCAGGTTCATTCAGGCAATCAAGGTATTTTTATGAGTGATATCAGCCTATATCTCTATGATTTGCAGCGGCACGATGATTTGCCCAATGAATTTGAATTCGAACTGTCGGAGTCGTCCCGGATAACTGAACAAACCGATCCGGGATACCTTCGCGATGACATCCAGATCGATTCCGCCAAGATCTTCGGCCTGAATGTGGCCGAAAAAATAGAGCAGATCCATTTTTATATTGGAAAACGCGAAATCTTAGTCGACTATAAAGTCAACCAGAACAGCTACATGGCCATTCTGTTTTTCTACGACCGGCTTCAGCCGTTTATCAATGACGTCGGTTCCGTCCGATTAAGAGTCGGCATTCAGTATCAAAGCCGTGAGGTATGTCTCTATTCCGGGGAAATCAGGCTCTTTTCTGCCCGCGTGAACAAATACGGCCTCAACAACTACTGGATTCAGAATGTCAATTCTGCAAAGTCGATGATGTGTTATTTATACGACCATGATCCGTACTTTGAAAGCCTGCCTCCCGAAGTCCAAAACGATATTTCTCATATCAATGCGTTTGAGAAAGAACGCGAGTTTTATGAGAATATCTGTATGCACATCGAGTCTTATATCCGTTTTTCTGAGTCTTATCAATACACCCTTGGTTATGACAGAACAAGACCCGAAAATATTATATCGTCTTTCCTAAACATCGCATTTCAGGAACCTGAAAAGAGCATCCCCAAAGCAGAGAACAACATGGTTTATAAGTTTGCGTGCGCTACGATTGCGCATGTCAAACACAGAATTTCTGAATTATCCTGCCAGAGAATTGCACAATCCAATGCACTCGATGAAGTTCCCGAAAGTGTTCGCCAATATTGCTATTCCGGCTTTTCTGACTGCATCTATGAAGCATTTGCCGAGATGAAATCACGCGAAGTCACACAGCTTCAAGAAGTATTGAGTTTATTGCTCTATTTGAAATCGAGGCTTCAGGCTTTGCCCGGTGCCGATGCACGCATGAATCCTTCCGAAAGCATCCCATCTCAGGTTCGTGATCCTTCTTTTTCCGTCATTCAGCAGGATATCCAAAGCCTGATCGAAGCTACGCAAAAAACAAATACTTTCTATCTTCCCGAAATATCTAAAGATATATTAAAGCATCATATTTCGCTCGATGAAATCTATGAATATTACTGTCTCGGTCGAATCATACACAGTATTATATCCCTTGGGTTTGTTCCCGATTATTGTCCATTGCCAACCCGTCACCAATATCAGATTAGCTTAAAAAATCATCTGCTCATCCGCACCGAAGGCTATGAATCTGATCCCATGATCATGCACTCCGATGCGTCGATTCCAAATACCTATTATTATCATAGCCCTGACGAAAGCATATCGATTACGGTTTATTACCAGCCCGTCATTCATACGAGGACGAATTTTTCTGTCAATGGCATCAATATTTACCGATATTATGCAGAATCCGACAAAACCGACACGCTGATGAAATACATTCCGATGAGTTCATTTGACAGCCAACGGTTTAGCAAAAATCAGATTTTTACGCCGGATTTTCTCATTAAACGCGAATCTCATGGAAGGGTCATGTATGGCATACTCGACGCAAAGTGGAGCCTGCCGATGGACGCCCGCAAACTCATGCCGGATATTCTGAACAAATATTATAAATTACTTTATACCATCAACGAAGAGACGGGCTGTCCCCAATCCGGCGTCCCATTTTTGTGGGTGCTTGCAGGCAAGAACTATTATTCGCAAAAAGACGGCGTTCATGAAATGATGGAAACAAGCGATCCCATCGAAACCAATTTATTACGTTTCAAGCCGCGATATGGAACCGGCGTCCTGCCGTTGACACCCGAAATCAACTCGAATGCACTCGACGATCTGCTTCGCCCGTTTCTGTTCGGGGAGTAGCCGTGTTAGTCGATGATGGCGCGGGCCGTATGCGCACAGACAGGCCTGTCGAGCACATAGGCACGCGCAAAAGGGCGTAAAAAAAAGACGTGCAAAATGCACGTCTTTTTTTGTAGCCCGGGATGTGCGCCGTATGAAATAGGCGCACTTCCCAAAATCACGAGAGAATCGATTTCATGGACGGAGAAATTGTGCGGTTGCCGTCGTTATCGATAATCAGGCAGGCATATTGCGGATGCTGATTGACGTAAGCAATTGCCTCGGCCGGGGACATGACGAAAAGCGCCGTCGAGAGGATGTCGGCCTCGAGGGCGGTAGGCGCTGTCACGGTAACAGAGGCGAGATTTGGGCTGTGGCCGGTACGCGCATTGACGATGTGATGGAAATCGCCGCCGAAAGAAATTTCGTAATTGCCGGATGTCGAAACCGCCATGTTGTTCATCGCCAGGAAGCCAGGATAATTACCATTCTTTGCCGGATCCTGAATGGCGACGCGCCACGCCTCGGCATTCTTGGGATGACCGCTCGTGCGGATTTCGCCGCCAGCATTGACGAGGAAATTCTCAATGCCGTGGCTGCGAAGGACATTTGCCATGCGATCAGCAATGAACCCTGGGGCGGCGCCATCGAATGTGATCGCCATACCTTCGGCCAGTTCAAGCGAGGAATTGCGGAACTGCAGACGATTGGCGCCAATACGTGGAAGAATGTCGGAAATCTCGGATTCCGTGGGCTGACGTCCCTGCTCCGCGCTTTTCTGCATCAAATCGAGAAGCGGCTTGACCGTGATATCGAACGCGCCATTGGTGTCGCGATAAAAGAAATCGCAGGTCTGATAGAGCGAAGCGAGTTCTGCGGGGATGTTCTCGACGCGCCCCTCGGCGTTGAGTTCACAGACGGGGGACTGATTACCAAACCGCGTCAGGAGGTTTTCCATGTCGCGCAAATCGGCGAATGCAGCGGCGACGGCATCTTCGGTCTCGTACTGGGACGATCCAATGGCCGTGACATCGACATGGGTGCCGATCGCATTCCGGGTCTGGGACACGCGATACTGGCCGCCATTGAGGACGGATTCGAGGGAGTCGCGATACGCGAGGGCGGTTCCGGCTGCGGCAGCCGTACCCGTCAGGGCAAATAATTTAAGGAAAGATCTTCGTTTCATGAGCTATGCCTTCTTCGCTGTTTCGGAATCCGTGGTCTCGGCATTCTCGGCAGCTTTCTTTTTGAGATTGGCAAAAATATCGAACTTGGGTTGAGTGGGAATCGGACGGAAGATTTTGCGCGGGCATTTGGTCACACAGGCCTGACCGCAATCGCCGTCGTAGGAAAGACATTTGTGCGAATCGATGTGAACGACGTTATCGACGACCGAAACAGCGCCGGCAGGACACGCTTTGACGCACATTTTGCAGCCAATGCAGCCAACTTCGCACACATCCTTGACTTCCTTGCCGAAGCCTTTGGATGAGCATGGCACGTAGACTTTCGCCTCGACAGGCATGACTTCAATGACCTGTTTCGGGCACGTTTTGGCGCATTTGCCGCAACCAACGCAACGATCGGCGTGAATGAACGGCATGTTGTCGCGCATCTCGATGGCGTTGAACGGACACGCACGCATGCAGTCTCCCATGCCGATACAAGCATACTGACATTTGGACGGGCCGCCATACGCCAAATTCGCGGCCGCGCACGTGTCAAACCCGTAATAGACGTGCTTGTGGGAAACCTTTCCATCCTGGCGGTCACAACGCAGACGGGCAACGGAATTCTCGCGCTTCGCCATCTCTTTGCCCGTGATCTTCGCGACTTTTGCGCCGACAGCTTCTTTTCCTGGAAAACACAGATTGGGCGGAACCTCGGGATTGTCCACGACAGCGCGAGCATAACCCTCGCATCCCGCATAACCACAGCCGCCGCATTGCGCCTGCGGCAAGACTTCCATCACCTCTTCCACTTTCGGATTTCTTTCGACGGCAAATTTATGCGCCGCTAGCGCAAGACCGATTCCGAAAAACAAACCGATGCTCCCGAGAAGGGCGAGCCCAGTCAGTGCTATTTGAATGAGTTCTGATTCCATATAACTGTTATTGAAAAACGATTCTGGGTTAAGCCTAAAAAACAGGCATAAGGCTTTTACGGCAACACGACCGTTTAGTCACGTTTTTATTGTCTGCGTCGTTCAGAAAAACGTAACTATTCAGACACTAAAGGCGTTTCATAAGCACGAAATCCTATCGAAAAAAGGCAGGAGGCAGGAGTTGATCGTTCTGCGATGAGGATAAGTCTGAGTTTCAGAGTTTAGTCAAATCCATGGATTGCTGTATGTTCCTAGTACTAAACGAATGCGAGGGTTGCAAACCAATCCCGGGCAGTTCAAGAACATCTACACAAGACACAACACAGCCGACACGATGTCGGCTGCCGCACGTCG
>JAZODZ010000262.1:0-1922 GCA_045597285.1 Myxococcota bacterium | reverse complement strand
AAAGCAGAAGATTCTGTTTCTGAATCGTCGTTTCGGTCGAACGGAACAGATACCCGAGCACGGGAATGTCGCCGAGGAGAGGAACTTTCGAGACGGACTGCGATTCGCTGTCGCGGACGAGGCCGCCGAGGACGACGGTCTGCTGATCGGGCACGACGACGACGGTCTTGAGATTTCTCATTCGGGTGGACGGGCCACCGAGGTCAGAACCGCCGGGTTTGACTTCTTCGATTTCTTCTTCGATGTCGAGGCGAACCGTGCCGCCTTCGTTAATCTGGGGCTTAATTGTCAGTGTGAGTGCGACATCGACACGTTCAATGGATGTGGATCCGTAACTGGAAAGCAGGCTGCCGAGCGCAGAGGCAGACGAGTTGCCGCTCAAGCCATTCAAAAGCGAGGAAACGTTGGAGCCCGTGCTCGTGACGTAAGGAATGCGTTCACCGACGCTGATCTTGGCTTCCTGATTGTCGAGCGTGAGGATCGTGGGCGTCGACAGGACGTTGACATCGGTATTCGTCTGAAGTGTGTTGAGTACCGCACCGAGGCCGGGAATGGTCACGCCGGCGATTTCAAACGAGGGACCGGCAAGTGCCATCAGGAGGCCGGGCGTGCTGCCGGAACCGATGAACATGGCCGCCGGCGAAAGACTTTGCAAGGAGTTCAGTTCGGTACGGCCTGCAAAATAGCCGTCGCCGCTGCCGGTTTCAAAGACATTGCCGCCGTGAAGCGCAATGCCCAGGCTGCGCGTCCTTTCGAGGCTCACTTCGAGAATAATGGCTTCGACAAACACCTGTCGGCGAGGACGGTCGAGTTCTTTGATGACATTCTTGATCGCGATGAAATCGCGGGGGCTGGCCACGACGATTAAGTCATTCGTGGACTCGCTCGACACGACGCTGATGTCATCGCTCAATGTCTTGCTGTTGTTCTGGTTGTTGTTGTTGTTATTTCGGTTCGAACCATTCTTGGACGTCATGTCCGAAATGATCGAGTTCAGGGCCGTATAGATTTCCTTAGCCTCGCTATTCTGAAGATGCACGACGTTGATCTTGCCGGAATCGGGGATCTCGATGTCGAGGCGCAGGATCAGACGCTTCATTTTTTCGTAGCTGCGTTCATCGGCCACGATGATCAGGCGGTTGGTTCGCTCGTCGGCCACGACCTGGCTGACGCGGAGTTCCGATCCGTTGTCGGCATTGTTTTTGTTGTTGTTATTGTTTCGGTTATTCGATTTCTGAATTTGAAATACTTGTGTGAGCAGTTTTTCCAAATCCGTGGCGGAAGCATACTGAACCGAATAGACCCAGATTTTTTCACCGTCGCTGCTGTCGTTATCCATCTTTTTGATGAATTGTAGCATACGGTTGACGGAATTGCCGGTATCCGTGATGATGAGCGAGTTGGATGCAGGATAGTCGACGATAACGCCGTTGGCGGTTTTGAGCTGTTCGAGAACGGGTTTGATCTGCGAGCAGTCGATGTAGTCGAGCGTCGCGATGTGCGTGACGAGGGCGTCATTCTTTGGGATGTTGACGTTGCCATAAGTCGCGGGGATAGGTTCCTTGACGCCCGTCGAGAGTTCGACAATTTTATAGAATTTGCCGTTCTGGACGACGGTCAGGCCGTTCATCTGAAGCGCGGAAAGGAATGCCTGATAGGCTTCGGCCTGCGTGACGGGATTCGGGCTGATGATGGTAATTTTTTTACCGGCGCGAAGGGAATCTGCGACGATGAAGTTGCGACCTGTCTGGGCGCTCATCAGTTTGACGACATCGCTGAGTTCGGCATCGCGGAAGTCGAGCGTAATTTTGATATCTTTCGGCGATGTTTTGACGTTGAAATCCTTGCCAAAATTCTGTTCGAAGTCGAGGGATTCGCCAAAAATCACGCCGCCTTCGACACCGACGGATGAGCCTTCGGGG
>JAZODZ010000261.1:0-2549 GCA_045597285.1 Myxococcota bacterium | reverse complement strand
CTTTGCTGATATGCCAGTTTGCATTGCCGATATCATCAAATATTCTATCTAAATCCTGCATGAAATCTTCATCCGTCCACTTACCCTGGCCAATACCGCCATCCCAGACCGTATTTCGCATATATGGCGTCATATCGACGGATACAATGCGCTTTAATTTACTGCAGCCGAACTGATTCACATAACTAAATATTGTCGCTGCCCCCATGGAATGCCCGATAGCGGTAATCTCACTCACACCAAGATATTCAATGAGTGTATGCAAATCCTGTCCGAGTGTGCGAACGTTGAGATGTTTTTGCGCCATATCTGAAGCTTCGTGGCCGCGATGATCATAACAAATACATCGATATTGTCCCTTAAATTCATTGATAAAAGGCATGATCTTTAGATGCGACGACTGAAGACCATGTACAAATAGCAAAACTTCGCCCGTTCCCTGATCTTCATAATATATTTTGGTTCCGTCTTGCATGGTTAGGTATGGCATAAGATTTCTCCTTATTATAATGTCCGCTTGTGATTTCGGATATTTTCCAGCGCATCCATGTCGCCATGTTGTATAATATCGTCAAGTGCAGCCAGTATCTGCGGCTTTCTTTTTAGAAAATCGGGTCCGGTCAGATTGGCTGATATCGTATGATGTGTAATAAAAGAACAATCACAGGTCAAGTTTTCTACAAATGTTCTCAGTTCTACTAACATATCTCTTTCCGAAAGTGGATCGAATTCACCGCGTTTGGCTTCTTCGAGAAGCGGCGTACCCGGGAACAGCGTCAATCCGCCGGTTCCAACGAGCATGGGACGACATTGACTGAAGATTTTAGCAGAATTGACGGCATGCTGGTGGCTGTGTGATTTACCTGCAACACCATTTAAAAACGTCATCCAGTAATCCATGCCAGCTTCTTCCAGTTTATGGCATTGCTCGAGAATATCTGCAGAAGTATAGCCTTTGTGAATGCGTTCGAGTGTCAAGTCGTCGCCGCTTTCGACACCGAGTGAGATTTCACGCATGCCAAGGTCTTTCAGCTTTCTCAGTTCATCAGACGTTTTATTCTTCAGATCTGACACGCGACCGGCTGTATAAATCATTTCCATTTTAGGTAGATAACGATGAATCATTTCCAAAATAGGTGCCATGCGGTCATACGTTAAAACCAACGGATTTGCGCTTAAAAGTTGTATAGTCCTGGCATCCGGAGTCGTTATTGACAGCTCTTTTAAATCTTCTTCAATCCACTCCATGGGCTGCATACAAAATCGTACATCTTTGTACATTGTACAAAATTTACATTTATTATGTGTGCACCCCTGAGTCACCTGCAAAAGCGGGTGCGTCGGCCAATAGGGATTGCGGTAAACTGGTTCTGTAAAGTGCATTTTTCACTCTCTCAAAATATTACATCATTATAATTCTGTCACAAAATCTTCGACAGGATTCTTTTGGAAATGCCATGCAGAGGGTTTTGCTCTTTCGTTTGGATAGCCAAGACCAAGCAACATGACAGGCTTCATATTGTCCGGCAAACCAAAGGTTTCTGCAGCAGTTTTGGAATCAAAATCCCTGACCCAAACCGTATGAACGCCCAGTGCTTCGGCGGCGAACATCATTGAGGTTGCGGCAATGCTGCCATCCTGTTCGCCTGAATTATAGTTCGGATAATTGCGATCCATGTCGAATTTCCAGACTTTTTGTATATCATAGCAAACCAGAATCATCGCTGGCGCATTGTAATGATATTTCGTCACGGTTTTGAGTTTTGCCAAACCGTCCTGACTTCGAATAATATAAAAATGTTGTGGCTGGCAGTTGCGTGCCGTTGGCGCAATGCGGCCTGCTTCGATAATTTTGTCGAGTTTTTCCTGTTCGATGGGTGTAGGTGCATAAAAACGCTCGGAGTATCTATTTTTGGCAAGTTCAAAGAAATCATTTGTATTATTTTGAACAAACGGAGCAGCCAGCTCTTTAACGATATCTTCACATGAATCGATACTTTTAATCAAACTGGCGGTATTGCTGATCGTATTGACACCGGCATCCATATCACCTTTGAGCATGCCATAATAGAAACTGCCGCAAGGCGGATTGAGGTCGCCGCGTTTATTGGCTTCGATGCCTTCTTTTCCGTGTTTATGCGGTGTGGTGCGCCATTTGCAATGGCCGCCCGACTGTGTAAAAACAATGTAATCATCCGGATGCGTCTTGAGAATATCCTGTTTTGTTGCATCTGCAGCGCGGCATTCTTTGGACATCGTAAATCTTGTACCGACAAATACGCCTTCTGCACCGACGATTTGGGCGGCTTTGGCGAGTTTTGCATTGACGATTCCACCAGCAGCAAGTACTGGAATTTTGACGGTATCGGCCAACAGAGCGGTGATCGCAGTCGTTCCGGTCGAAAGGTGCGGCATGCAGCCGCCTTCATCACAACCTGTAGCGACAATAATATCTGCACCTGCTTCTTCGGCCAGCTGTGCGCCGCGAACCGTTGGATTATCCTCGCGCATGATCACGATAAAGCCATCCTTCTTCCACTGACGAATCT
>JAZODZ010000260.1:0-4036 GCA_045597285.1 Myxococcota bacterium | reverse complement strand
TTCCATATTGATGTTCAAGAGAGCATCGTCATCGTCTTCGATCAGCGCGGTCTCGGCCTGCAGTGTCTTAATAACATCGGTCCAGGCTTCGAGGCGTGTAAATGTTTCTTTCAGATAATTGATGACATCGATTCTCTTGCCGCCAATTTCGAGCGCCTTGCGGCCATACTCAATAGCCTTGTCGCGGTTGCCGAGCTGATTTTCCCAGAGGGAACCGAGATCCATCGCGTACTGCGTGGCAAGCTCAGCATTATCTTCCGGCGAAACGCTCGTCGAAACATCTTCGAGCACGGCAACGACGCGTGCCCAGTTGTCAGTCCTCTGCGCAAGGTCAAACAGCATCTGCTTGACGAGGTTGCCAGCGGGGTTCGCAGCCATGGCCAGAGCCAGACATTCAAGCGTGGCATCTGTATTGTCGAGAATTTCGCTGTTAATCTGCGATGCACACACGAGATAAGAAATCTTGTCCGCACTGTTGGAAACCGCATTCGCAAGCGTCTTGAGCGTAGCCTGAAGAGCTTCGTAGTTCGATTTCGTCGCATAAACCTTGCACAGAATTCTCGATATATTTTCAACCGCGATCTCATTTTCGAGCAGGCTTTCCATCGCTGCGATTGCACCCTCATGCTCGATGTTCAGCAAGAGAATGTTCTCATAGCAGTTCACACTGGCATCGTATTCAGACAAGTGCTGACGATAAACCTCGCCGAGTTCGAACCAGAGCGCAATGGCTTCTTCGGGATCAAGCCCACTGATCGTCTTCTCTACCCAGTAAGCACCTTCTTCCTCACGGACCAGACGGGCTCCGTAAACGATAGTAGCGATACCTTCTTCATCGATTTCTGCCTCTGAATGTTCTTCACCAAACGCATTGGCAACACCCATGAGTTCGAGCCGTTTTTCAATCACGCGTGCAAGGCTTTCATAAGCCTCGGTCTCCGCATAGAGGCGATGCAGTTCGACGAGCGGTCTCAGATCTTCAGGAAGAAGTTCGCAAACGCGTTCATACGACTCGATAGCACCTTCTTTGTTGTTGAGATGGTTTTCTTGAATACGGGCACCGCTCAGAAGCGTTTCCGCCAGGTCTTCTGGGCAATTGGCAAGCTGCATACGGCGATTGTTGACTTCGAGCAGTTCGTCAAAACGGCCCTCACGTTCAAGAATGCGTTCCAATGCACCGAGTGCTCGAACATCTTCCTGATCTTCAGCGAGAAGTTCTTCAAAAATAGCCTGTGCCTTGGCAGAACCATTCAGATAATCGAAATGCAGACAGCCGATACGATATTTGAGTTCGCGAATGAACGTCGCGTCATCCGCTTCGGACATGTTTTTCGTATAGAGATCGACGACAACCTGCGCATGTCCGGTTTTTCCAGCAGCTCTCTCGAGGCCGTCAAATGCCGCAATGTAATGGGCATCCTCGGAAACGGTTTTGAGATACCACTGATAAGCACTGTCATCATTAGCAAGTTTCGTCTCATACAATTTGGCGAGTCTGAGACCATAAGCCGAACGTTCCTCGCCCATTTCACAGCTGTCATGGATGATTTCGAGCATGTGGGCGAGCTCTTCATTCATCTCACGCGGTTCATAGTAATCGACGAGTTCTCTGGCAGCCTGAGCGTCAGCGGGATCGATCGCGAGAACTTTCTCGAGGGTCGCCATCGCCTTGTCGCTGTCGCCAAAACTATTGGCCTGAACATGCGCGGCGCGGAACAGAACCGCTTTCTTATCTTCGTCATCTTTGAGCGTCTTGGACAGCTGTTCAAAGAGTTTTACGAGGTCAGGCAGAATGTCGTTTTCGGCATAATAATCTTCAAGTGCCTGCCAGTCGCGTTCTTCGATGAGGAGCTTGCGAAGGCTGTCGATGCCTTTCGTAAACGTCGGATCGATGGCGAGCACGCGTCTCCACGTCGCGATGGCGCTGACATTGTCGCCTGCCCTGTCGCTGTAGAGAGGCCCCAGTTTCTGCAAAGCAGCAAACTGTTCCGACGTATCCGTCATCAGGCCAATCTTGCGTTCAATAATGGACGCCAGATCCGCCCAGCGTTTTTCACCTTCATAAAGGCTTTCGAGCGAAAGAATCGCTTCGCCATTCTCCGGATCGAGTTCAAGTACCTGATTCCAAATACCAATCGCGACGCCGTTGTTGCGCATCTTCGTCTTGGCAATGTCAGCCATGACTTTGAGAAGCTCGATCTGATCAGGCGCATTGTCGATGCGGAGCAGTTCCTTGCGATGGACTTCGATGAGTTTTTCCCAATCGCGGCGTTCCGTGTAAAGGACCTTGAGCTGTTCAATGGACTCTTCATGAAGCGGCTCATAAGCAAGAACATTCTCAAAATACTTGATGGCATCGACTTTTCTCGACAGTTTTTCGAGATAAATCTTTGCAATGCGGAGATAATAAACGACTTTCTCATCCTGCGGGCAGGATTCGGCCCTTGCATCGAGGACTTTGATGAGATCCGGCCATTTGCGGACTTTTTCATAAATCTCGACGAGACTTTCGAGCGCTTCATCGTTCGTCGGATCAACAGTGAGCAACTGCTCATAGGTCTTGATAACCTGAGCTTCCTGTTTTGTCTCATCGCGATAAATGCGAACCATTTCGGAATAGATGTCGACCTTTTCCTCGGTCTTTTCGGTCACGCCGATGAGTTCTTTGTTGAGGACATCGACATAGCCCGTCCATTTTTTCTGATCCCTGCTCAGAACCGCGAGACGCCATTTGAGGTCGATATCGTCCGTCACCTTGCGGCTCGTACGGCGAATCATTTCGACGGCACGATCGAGGGCATTTGCACTCAGCGCATAATCGGCAACCTGATGTGCAAGTTCCACGGCAACCTGCGTGTCATCGGTAATCGTTTCTTTGATCTGACCTTCGAGAGTCTGTTCGATCTTTCTCCAGTTGCCCGTCGCCAGAAGCGCAATGTTTTCAAGGAGGCGCTTGTTGTAATCGGATTCATAATTGGCAAGACGTTCCTTCCCCTCTTCGAGGCTCCCGGTGCGCATGCACTGAATCCAGCCCATTACCTCGCCAATCGCCAGCTGGCCTTCATCGGATGCATTTTCGAGCGCAATGGCGTGCACTTCAAGAATCCCGGCCCAGGTATCCGCATCGCTCGTAATCAGGCGGCTCGCTGATTTGTATATTTCACGTGCATATTCACCACATTCAGCGAGAACGCGTCCCCAAACCTCAGCAATCTCAACACCGCCGTGGCAATGAAAATCGGCCAGACGAATTGCCTTGACACAGCTGTCAACAGTGTGGAGGGAAATGAAATAAGACACGCGTTCATCCCAGGACATGTGCGTCAAATCTACTTCTTCGGCAACCACGGCCTCTTCGGCAACCACGGCCTGGTCTCCGGTCGCAGCGTCATCAGCAGCTTCTGCCACGTCCTCAATGGCATCCTCGGAAACGACTTCATCCGAAACCTCTTCGCCAGTCATTTCCTGAATTCCTTCAGAGGCAATTTCTTCACCGGATTCCACTTCGGAATTGTACTGTTCTTCCGGATTCAAACCCTCTTCATTCTTGATTTCTTCGCTCATGCTTTAACCCCTGTAAATGCACAAAATGTACAACCTAATGATGCGCTGCATCTGATGACGCACGAAAGTGCGATAAAAAAAACCATCAGGACGGCAATAGCAGTCCAAAATAACACTGCCTTTTACACCACTGCCTATTTTTTCACAAGATTTGAACCGTATCCCCCCCCACTAAATGTAACTATGGGTAACTGTCAAATCCTGATGGCATTTCTTAAGGACGCAATCCTACCAAATGAGGCAGGCGGCTATAGGCAGGACGCAGGAAGTCGCAATGATATAAATGCCCTGTTTTTCAGTAAATTCCTCTGTTCTCTTGAGGTAAAATGCGTTGGGAAAACATATCTCTTCCCCACTAAATGAAACGGTATCTGTTCAAAATTAGGGCAAAATTCAGACATAGATCCCCTGGGAAACAGGGTTTCCTCTCTCTCCCATTCCCGCCCGCCAGCCGCCGCCTAGCCCAACAAAC
>JAZODZ010000259.1:0-2582 GCA_045597285.1 Myxococcota bacterium | reverse complement strand
AAAAATAAAGCATTTGCATACAAAAATAGCAAACGGGCAGCACATTTGCTGCCCGTTCAATATTGTCATGCACTTCAATATCGTCATGAACACTGAAGAATTGGGAAAAACGCTCCGCTGCATCGAGGCACACACTTTCTTGAACATGAAGATAGTGTTTTGTCATGGTGCAATCTGCGTGGCCTACGATTACCTGTAGGGTTTCAATCCGTACGCCCAAAGATTGCTGGTGACTTATATAGCTGTGACGGGTACTATGCGGCGATAAGACTCGCACACCGTCAATTTTCTCCAAAGTTTTTCGGAACATGGAATCGAAGTGGCTTGGACTGATTGGGGATCCGACCTTACGTGAGGATTCTAAGATGTATGTTCCGGTACAATGATTTCGTAGTGCCAAAACATATTTGCGAATGTTGGAAGGCACAGGAACCCGGCGATAACTATTGAACGATTTGGGTGTACCAATCGTAGTTTTGCCGTTCACGAGCACAACTGCCTGCTCAATTGTGATGCTGCTTCCGTCCTCGGCTATATGCCTGGGCATCAATCCCAGCAATTCCTGTTTTCGGAGGCCGGTACCCAACAGTACGAGGATAGACCATGCGATTGGTGTATCAGGAAGTTGCTTCATCAGGATTCGGATTTCGTCGGCAGTAAAATACTCCTTGGGATTTGCAGGCGTTTTGTGCATTTTCTCAACGAAACGCGTGGGATTTTGGCTTACTAAATTGTTTGCTTCTGCGAAACGATAGCTTTCGATTAGCATGCTTCTGATTTTGGAAACAAGACTGCTGCTGTATACAGCCTGCAGTTCTGCATACCAACACTCCAGTTCGTACGGCTGGATGGTCCGAATGTCTTTACGGCCAAGCGGGCCATTGATAATGTGCCGCAGTGTGTATTGATAGGATTCTACGGTCTGGGGCTTGAGTTTCCGACTGCCGTTTTCGCGTCGATGTTTAAACCATCTGGTTACAAGTTCAGCCAGACTGTAGGACTCGGCGGTTAATGTGCTAAGTGCATGACTACGGAGCCAGGCTTCATATTTCTCTTTGACTTCGTATTGCTTGCGAGAATAAAAAGACTTGGTGATTCTCTTACCGGTTTCGGGATCACGTCCCACCATGGCAGTCAGCTCCCATAGCCCGTTGGGCCGTTTGCGAAGGGTGCCGGTGCCGTTAGGTCGCTTCCTTGCCATAATTAATACCTCCTTGTGTTGTGGAATGATTGTTAGTCTGCGCTGTTATAGATAAGTGCGACACTGCTTATTAAGCCAGTCTTCAAAAAGCGGCTTGGGTGTCAGCACGCGCCGACCGACGCGGATAGAGGGGAAATCCCGTGCGTGCATCAAATCATAGGCCTTTGATCTGCTTACATTGAGCACAGATGCGATATGTTCAGCCCGGAGCATATCGGGCAGGTTAGGGTATTCGATACGTGCCATATATTAATCTCCTTTCAGTTGATTTGTTGTCATGTTGCTTGTTGTATGGGGGCGGGAGGGGGACGATGCCCCCTCATCATCCGCATCGAATTCATTAAATATATTTGGCCGGCTCTTCGGAACAAAATACACTGTACTGAGGCAGCATACGCAAACGAATTGTAATGTCGGTGGGACCGAAGCGGTTTTTGAACACCTTCAGGGACACCAGACGAGAGTTGTCCGGGCAGGGGGTGCTATTTTTGTCTTGCGTGGCGTATTCCAAACCCAGCATTGCGTCCGAAGTGTATTCTATGCCACCGGACTCTTTTGCAGAACCGATGGTGAGCTTCTTGTCGTAGGATGCGCGAGCTACGCTGGAAATCAGCAGGACGGGGATATGATAGGCCAGTGCCATGTTACGGAGGCGCGTGACAACGTAATCGGCTGCCTGTTTTTCGGATGCACTCTCGTTCATGGCGGCCATCAGCTGCAGGTAATCGATGATCAGAACAGGAGGCTTGTCCGTGGCATCGCAGCAGCGTGCGACCAGTGCTTCCACCGAGTCCACACTCTCGATCTGAGAGGAAGTGATGATGCTGGTGTGTGATGCTTCTTCCTCATAGGCGGCGACGATGGCATCAATGGTTTCACGATCGTCCTCATTCATCTGGCAAATCTCCTGGTAGGTGCGTGCGTGGTCGATGCCGTACAGCGAGTGGGTCAGGCGGCTGGCGCACTTGGTGAGAATCTGGTGCTTGGACATTTCAAGTGAGATGAAAATCACGTGGTGACCGGCGGCGGTCAGGTGCGGGAGCATGGACAGGCACAGTGTAGTCTTGCCAGCTCCGGGGATTGCCATCACCGTGTACAAGCCTTCGTTCAAGCCGCCGCCCAATACGTTGTCCAGTTCCGCGTAACCGGTGGAAATTTGGTTGCGCATCTTGCCCTCAACAATTTGGTCGAACATTTCAATAAAATCCTGATGGGTGCGGGTGAGCGCGGGAGCGACCGGGGTCTCGTTTTCAGTGATGGCGGCTTCGCTATTGATGATGGACTCGCTCTCGACGATGGTGGCCTTGTTTTCGGTGATGGCAGCGCGCTTGGCGGCAGCCTTCTTGTTGTTGGTGGAATTCTTAAACATAGTAAATTTCTC
>JAZODZ010000258.1:0-2565 GCA_045597285.1 Myxococcota bacterium | reverse complement strand
GTCATCGTCGTCATCGTCGTGATTTTTACCGTCATTCGTTGTAAAAACATCGGCCATTTCTTCAAATCCCGGGCGCAGGACGATGCACAGTCCGGCATCGGCTGGCTTGTCGGTTTCGGTGACTTCGGTCTCGGGTTTTCCTTCGTCTTCTTTGGTTTCTTTGTAGACTTTTTGTGCCGTGGCGGCGACGTCTTTCGGGCGCGGGACATCGATTTTGACGATGAGTTTCGGTTTTGGCTTTTGGCCCATGCCGGTGATCGGGAATTCCGTCACTTTGGGGAAAACAGCCGTGGCATTTTCCTTTTTGATATATTTTTCGAGGCTCGTTTTCAATTCGACGTTGTTCATGTGGCCGCTGAACGTCAGGCCGCCCCAGGTGTTCGAAAGCAGGCCTATCGTCGCATTGCTGACGCCCGCAGCCATCGGGAAATAACTCAATACAGAGGCTTCGAGGACGTTTCGGCGGATGAGATGGCGGTTATATATTTCGTCGTTTGCAATGTACCCGAGAATATTGTTGGTGACGAGCCAGTATTGCTCTCCCAGTATGACAGCTTCCTGATATCCCTCCTTCATTATGGCGTTGAACGGGCAAAAATTCTCGCTCATCTTGTTGACCTGGTCTTCGGTATATTTCTTGTCGGCGATAGGGCTTCCGTTGTCGACCATATTGGACAGCATGGCTACGAGTCCGCCCATTGGGTTATTGTCAAACTGTTTGGAAAAAGCATCCGTCTTTTTCATCAGGTCGTCCATGCTTTTATCAATGGAACCCACCAGGTACTTGTCGGCCGGCGTTTTGAAATACTTTTCTGTCAGGTTTTGATATTTATAGAATGTATAATCATATAATATATTGAGCCAGAATTCTTCCTGTTCGTAGTTATCTTCGCCGTAAGTCACTTTTGCGTCACCGTTATCGGCATTGTCGTCTTTAATAAATCCGTATAACAACCCGGTGACATTGATATTGCCGTCTTCGTCGATATTATTTTGCAGATTTTTTATGCCATGGGAGAGTTTTTGGCCGTCAATGCCGTTCTGTTTGAGCAGATTGTTAAAGGATTCGCTGGAAAACAGTTTATCAAAGTTGATGGAATCGCCATCGACGACATCCTTGAGGTCGATATCGCTGAACATCGTTTTGAAGATGAAGGCGAGGTGGTCGAGGGCGGCAGACAGGGCAATGACGGCCGAACTGATGACCTGCGGAGCCGTTGTCGGCAGTTTGAACGTGCGGTCGGCCATGATTTGCTGCCCCACCGTGTCGAGTGTCGGGTCGAATGCGAGCCGCGTGCGCTTGAAATCGGTGAGATGCTCGTAACCGTATTGTTCGAGGATGGGGCCGGCGAATTTGAGATATCCCTGATAACCTCCGGCACTCTTGATAAAACGTTGGTATGCCTGCGTAATCACGGAGGTATAGCCTTCTTTTGCACCTTCGAGCATATATAAATAGGCGCTGCCGAGATCGTTTTCGGCGAACGAGACGAGCATCATGCCCTGATTTGCCGGGCCGCTGCCGCCACTCAACTGCAACGCCTTGTTAAATGCCCTCCGTGCCTCGGGAATCCTATTGAGATCGAGGTAGAGCATACCGATGGCGACCAGCGTTGCCTCGCTATTCGGTTCCTGCTGAAGAGCAAACTTGAGCAGTTCGAGCGCATCGTGATCGTTATCGCTTTGGCGGAGCAAGTTCGCGAGCAGTGTGGCGGTCGATGCGTTTTTCGGGTTCTCGGCGGCCGACAGTGAGGCGAGTACGAGGGCCAGATCGTAGTGACCGTCGAGCATCATGCCGACCGCGACGTTGTGAAGCGTAATCGCTTCGATGACTTTGGCGTCGTCGATATCGGCCGCCCAGGCCGATGGAATCAGGCTGCTCAGAAAACTGCCGCCGCTGTCTTCCTTGATTTCGGCAAGTATTTTATTAAATTCTGCTTCGGCGGTCTCCGGCGTGAGCTTGAACTTTCCAGCACTGGACAGGGCAGTGAGGCGATTGACGGCACGCAGTTCGTCGACGACTTCTCGTTTGTCATCGTCGAGTTTCCGGTATTGTTCGCGATACACGTCGCGAGCGTAAGATTTGAAGGCCGAACGCTGGGCATCCGTGACAGGCGGTTTGTCGCCGTCTGACAAAAGAACGTCTTCGGACAGCGTATGGAGGCCGGGGCCGAACACGAGGCCGTGCGTAAGCCGTGACACCGCGCCGCGGTTAAAGGCCGCAACGGTGCCGACAATCGCCAGAATCACGATGAAAATGATGATCCATCGAAGCCATTTTCGTTTGGG
The DNA here is from genome assembly GCA_045597285.1 of Myxococcota bacterium. GTDB lineage: Bacteria > Myxococcota_A > Bradymonadia > UBA4248 > UBA4248 > UBA4248. The sequence continues at coordinate 276 of JAZODZ010000258.1, read as the reverse complement.
TTTCGTCTGTGTGTCATTTGTACTCGTCATTCGTCATTCTCCTTGTTGCGTTCGCCGTCGATGTGGTTGGCGATAATATCCAAGATGTGTGTGGGCGGCAAGTTCACGGGACACGCGGTCAAGAGGGCGTATCGATTGCGTGTAGAGACGCGCGGTCCGCACGTCTCTTCCGCAATCGATAGCCCGAAACGCACGGCGTATCGGCGCAGCCGATAGCCGCGCCGGCGAGCCGTATGCGCCATGAGGCGCATAGGCGAGCGCCCAAAACAGGGATTG
>JAZODZ010000257.1:0-17653 GCA_045597285.1 Myxococcota bacterium | reverse complement strand
GTGACACGTGCCCGCGAGCCGTATGTGCCGGCGGTGCATAGGCGAGCAATGCACGGCGTATCGGCGTTCCGCCGATAGCCGCGCCCCCACCATAAAAAGCCCAAGCAAGGCGAAACAGCAAAAAAGATTGACTGAATAGCTGAGTCGCAATATGATATTAAGGCCTTAATTTTGGGCATAGTGAATCGTCACTTGATGGAGATAAACATGACAATAAAGAGTCGCGGAATTCAGCGTTTTCTAGGTATATGCCTGCTTGTGGCGGGTATCGGGATTTCGACAGGCTGTAGCCAGATGATCGATGTGAGTACTGAAGAAGGTATGAAAGTAGCCCTTCAGACGCGTCAGAAACTCGACAAGGCGATTCCGAAGATTACCAACATGATCACGCACCCGGAAGAACTGAACAAATATCTGGATGAGCTGGTCAAGCTTTACAAAGACGGCAGCAGTTTTGATCGCGATATCATCCAGGCCATTGCCGCATTGGCCAAGATTGAAGGCAACAAAGATAAAGTTCATAGCTCGCTTATGAAAGCGGCCGAATCGCCGGATTACAAGCAGGTTATGCAGGCAGCCATCGGCGCTCGCAACAGCAAGGACGCCGAAGTCCAGCAGAAACTGCTCGCTCGCTGGGATGACAAAAAAGTCGGCGTGAACCCCGAAGTTCGCCGCGTCATTCTCGAGACCGGGCTCGCCTTTGAATCCGCCGAAATCACGTCGCAGGCCGTGAAAGTTCTCGAAGGACAGCTCGATGAAACGCCGTTTGTGCTCCTCCGCACAAGCTGCGACGTGCTTGCCTACCAGAAAGATCCCAAGACCGTCGATACGCTGATGAAAGTCGTTTATCATCAGGATGGCGTCGGCCGTTCGCTGACCGCAAACTGCACACGCGCCCTCACCTCACTCGACAAAAAAGTCGTCGCGCCAGTCCTTCTGAAAGCCTTCAAGCTCGAAAACAAGGAACTGATGAAATACGTCGAGGCCCATCCCGACACGCTGACACCGGAAACCATTCGCAACAACACCGCCAACGCCCTCGCGCTTTATCGCTACAAAGAAGCCGTTGGCCCGATGCTCGATTACCTCGAAACGACGAAAACGATTGCCGTTCCCGGTACGCTCGCCATTCGTACCAACACCGATCCCGCGTGGCAGATGTGGGCAACCCTCGTCGGCGTCGCCGCTCAGTCCACCATGTTCGCCGTGAACGATATCGGCGTGCCGACGGATTTGAGAGACCGCGCTAAGAAAACCTTTACCGATATCTTCAACTGGACTCCCGCATATCAGTCCAAGTTTAAAAATGCCATCGAGTTGACCGGAACTTCCAATATCGAGGTTTCCCAGCGCGTCAATGCGTTCCGCGTCCTTCGCGAAAACGGCCTGATTTCAAATGAAGAAACGCTCGCCATGATTCAGTCCCTCAAAGGCGAGGAATTCACCGATGAACGCAAATTCCGCCAGTATGCACGTGCTTCGATCGGTACCGATATGGTTACTTATAGCGCTATAACTTCTACCGCCGAAGATCTGGACACCATCTGGTCGGCATTCAATGCTCTGAAATCCGATGTTTTCAATGTTCCCGTCCCCGAAGATCCCGATGCGCCCAAACATGAGCATTGGAACGATCTCGTCTACAAACGCATCGATGAAGTCAAACCGGCATTTGAACTTGCCAAAAACTGCGGCAATTCGCCCAAGTGCTATGCCGAAGAACTCAAGAAGAAAGAGATCAACAACTATACTCGCGTCAAGGTCATTTATGAACTCGGCCGTTCCGGCGACCATCAGTTCTTCCAGACCGTCTGCGATCAGTACAAGGAACTCGACGTTTTCGGCCAGCTTTATGGCACCAAAGCGCTCGCCCAGCTCGGCAAAAAAGAAGATGCCGAGACAATTCGCGAACTCGTCAAAAAGCTTTCCAGCGAGATGGAACAGATCAAATACCTGACCGCAAAACCCAATCTCGAAGGCCTCGTGACAACGCTTGCTAATAAATAAGATTTAAGCGTTTCCGATTTATAAAGACCAGATTTCGGCATTTGTCCCATCTGGTCTTTTTTTTCTCACTTTAACGACACGGCACAATCATGCAGTTTCCGATAGCCCCCGTTCTGCCTTCCAATCCGATGATTTCTCATCTCGAACTCGAACTCGACTGGCTGCGAGCGCTTTTGATGGTTCGCATCCGTGAAATGCAGGCAATCGGGCTCCTTCCCGGTGCCGACGACTTGCGCCCCGGTACCATCGTTTATCCTCAAGAAGTCGAGGCACGGCTTCACGAAGGTGAAGAAACGGCCACGGATCCGACGCTTGCCGAAGTCGAGGCAAAGGCACATCTCGCCGAAGTCGAACATCGCCGCCGCCAGTTTTACCGCGAACATACCGTCTTCGACCGCTACTCGCCACTCGCCTTTTTAAAACAGCAGTACAGACTCGACGACGCGCAATACCTGTTACTTCTTCTCGTTGCGGCACCTGCATTTAATCCGTCTTTTTCGCGCCTTTATGCGTTCATTCAGAACCATTTTGAACGCGATTACCCGACGCTTTCGCTCTTTATCGAAGTGTTTTCCAAAGACGGCAAAAATGCGTCCGGCCTGAACCGCCTGATTGCGCCGGGCAGCCTTCTTTTGAGCGAGGGCCTGATCGAGATGCACTACGCGGCGAGTTACTTGCCGCCGAACAAGCAGCCTCTGTCGCTGCCCGTAAGGATTCAGTCATTTATCGGTGGCATCGAGATGATCGATGCGCGACTCGCCGCTTATACCGAACTTCGGCTCCAGGAAAGCCTGAATCAGGAAACGATGCTGACCGAGCGGCAACATCGCGAATGGTATTCGAGAATCGAAAAGATCAAGGCACTGATCGAGGCCGGAAAAACGCTCCCGCTCTGCTATATCACGGGGCCTGTCGGTGCCGGAAAACGCCGTTTCTGCCAGGAAGTAGCGGCACTTCTTCACCGCGACCTGCTCTGTGTCGATATCAAATCGGTGGCCGATTCGTTCGAGAGTTTTGCCGAAGGTGTGAGCGCGGCGTGCCGCGAAGCCATGCTGCACAACGCCATCGTGTGCTTCTTTGGCTGGGAAACGCTGATTCTGCCGACGACGGCCGAAGACGCGAATTTCCATGCGCAAATCACGGCGCTTCATCTGAGTGTGTGCCGCGTCCTCGATGCGATTCTGGCATGGCATCCACAAACCATCCTCGTGACCTGCACGAACAGCGTGTCGTTCGCGCCGCGCCTCGAAACGCGCAATGTCGAAGCCCTGCGCCTGACCATGCCCGATCACGTGACGAGCCGCAAACTCTGGGAAACTTCACTGCCTCCGCAAATGCGCGACGCCAACTGCGACATCGTGGCTTATGCCGAAAACTTCCATCTGACGCCAGGTCAAATATCCGAAGCCGTGCGCGTCGCCGCCTACGAATCCGAGCCTTCCGAAGTCGTCAATTCCGATTACATCATCGGCGCTGTCAAGCAGCAGATGCGCCACCGCCTGAGCGAACACGCCACGCTCATCGAAAAGACCTATCGCTGGGAAGACCTCATCGTCAACAAAGACGTCGAGATGCAGCTCCACGAAATCGTGTACCGTTATCAATACCGCGCAAAAGTCCTCGACGACTGGGGGCTCGGCGACCGGTTTGGCCACGATATCGGCCTTTCCGCGCTATTTGACGGGCCGCCGGGCACCGGTAAAAGTATGTGCGCCGCGTTGATTGCCAACGAAATCGGCATCGACATCTATCAGGTCGACTTGTCCCGCGTCATGTCGAAGTACGTTGGCGAGACCGAAAAGAACCTCGCGCAAATCTTCAACGAGGCCGAAAACGCGCAGGCCATGCTGCTCTTCGACGAATGCGACTCGCTCTTTGGACAGCGTACAAACGTCAAGAACTCGAACGACAAATACGCAAATCTCGAAGTCAACTATCTGTTGCAACGCATCGAGCGATTCCCCGGCGTCGCGATTCTGACGACGAACTTCCCGGCCGGCATTGACGAGGCATTCGCTCGCCGATTGTCGCTTCGCGTGTCGTTTCCCAAGCCGTCCAAAGCCGAACGCGCTCGCCTGTGGCAGTCCATGCTCCGATCGTCGCGCCTCCCGAAAGGCAAAATCGATTATCGCGAACTCGCGACCGAGTTCGAAATCACCGGCGGTTACATCAAAAATTCCGTGCTCCGTGCGGCATTCATCGCCGCTTCGACCGACGGCATCGTCGATCAGGACACGCTCTATCAGGCCGCCCGCATCGAAATGAAAAGCATGGGCATGCTCGTTTCCCACAACGATGAGGATGCGGAATGAGCGTCCACGATTCGTTTTTACGCGATATGCAGAACTGGGTTTGGGTGCGTTTTCCGACGCGCCAGCTCTCTGCGACGGATATTTTCTATGCGCTTCAATGGGCGGATTCCGGCGTTCCTGCGCGTTATTTCATCGATGGTTTCGAGGACACTCTACGGCCTGGTGCCGAGTTTGCGAAGACGGGCAAGCTGTCGTGCCTTCGTTTCGAGGCCGACCGTCTGATCGCGGCGTGGCGGCGCGACCATACGGGGCAGGAAAAAGCTGCCATTCTCGTCGAAGACCCTTACGAAAAAGCGTTGTCGCGTCTGACCATGATCGGGTGCAGAACAGAAAATTCGCTTCTTCGCGACGAACTCCGAATTTTCTATCAAAACATGATGAACTCGCGCACGCAGGCCCGCAAATCTTATCCGGATTGGAACCAGCGTTCCGAGTCGTTTTATCCGCTCAAGGCGCGTGCGATTGTCGATTGGGAAGATTCACTCGCTCGCTTGTTCGAGCATTGTTATGTCATGCTTTCTGAGCAGGAACAAAGCCGTCTCTCGTCACTTTCGCCACAGGAACAAATGCACTGCATGTATATAAGTGAAGACGCGCAAAAAACATATAAAATGCGAATATTAAATCATAAACTCGCAGATTATTATAAAATGAACGAACTTCTCGAAGATTTATAATTTTGTTGCTCGCCTATTGTCATACGGCGAGCTTGGCGAGGCTATTTCATACGCCTCGCCATATTATTATGGCGCTCGCCTATTGTCATACGGCGAGCGATGCGGGGCTATTTCATACGCCCCGCTTTGCCCGTGTCCTTATCCACCAGCTTTTGATACCGCACCATGAGATCCGCCACAATCTCATGCTCACTCATATCAGGGCTATAGCCATAGATTTCCATGACGGCTTTGTCGAGGGTTTTGTGGGCTTTGAGCAAATCGGGCGGCATCGACAAGGGATCGTATAAATCCGCAAGCGAACTCTCACTGTGGTTATCACGTGCCCGCAATATTTCTTCAGCACACAGGCTGATTCGGGCTTCGACCCGTTTCTTGTAGTCTTCCAGTGATTCCGTGCCCTTTTTCTTCGCGCTTCCCACTCCAAACTCCTCACTCAAATCTGGCCACGGGAAGTTGTTATAAACGATATCTTTTGAATAACGATAATCACTTTTTAATCGTCCACAGACGGATCTCGTCCAGGCCATGTGTACTGAGGATGTGAGAATGCCGAAATGATAGAGCGAGGCATTGGGAATAAGCTTTACGAGATTACTACAAAGTACATTGGGACTCATATACCCAATAGGAATGTATTTTCTTTTTTCAGAAGAAACCTCAGGAATAACGATATAATTATTCCTGGGCATATTCTCTACATGAAAGTGCGTCGGCTTTTCAGCGAGTTTCCTCGTTCCTTCGCTTTTGCTCAATAATCGATACTTACGAACAGCCTCAACTCGCTTCATACATTCCGGCAATTTTCGCAATTCGCCTGGCTCACAGTCGCCTAGCCATAAACACCACCTCGGACGATTGTTGATAAACTCATCGGAACCATACCAACGCTTAAAATACTTTTCAGATGCAGGCTCAAGTTTTATAAATTCATCTTTTTCTGCATCTAAAAACAAATAATTACCGTTATCAATAGGTTTGTTTCCAATGCCAATTTCTGGAATATCACATAGTGGCTTATTTCTGCTCAACACACTGATACATGGTGCATCGACAAGATAAGCATTGATTTGCTTACATTTCATTTTTTGTACTTGTTTGATTTCTTTTCCATTTTTGGATATGATTTCCTCACTTAAGATTCTTTTTTCTAAAATATCATCCGTTTTACTAAAACTTACGATCACGCAATGAACAGCAGCTTTTCCTCGCCCCTCGTTCCACCATTTAAAAGTTCGCCATGCAAAATCGATGTGCAAACCATTGTCAAATAATGGTTGCCATAAGTTTGCGGGAGTTTCTCCCTGTGTTACTGAATTTGTCATGACAAATGCAGTGCGTGTCTTTGGGTTAAATGTCATATAATCAGCAGCTTTTCTGACCCAGCATGTTACATAATCCAGATTTCCCGCATTCTTTTGGTTTCCAAAGACAAGATTCAAATCATCTTTTTGCGCAGTATTCATATATCTGGCACCGACATAAGGCGGATTTCCGATAATATAATCAAAGGTCTTCCCCTCTAAATCATCTTCTCCATTAGAGAGGTTAGCTTTAACTCCAGCATTTAAGCGAGTCCAATCTGTCCTAAGTGCATTCCCTTGTATGATATGCGCTGACCGTTTCAACGGCAAATCTGCATACGCCCTGCCGAACCACTCGCCGACTTCGCGGTTCATTAAATGCTCGACGAGCCACATTCCCGTTCGGGCAACCTCGCACGGAAATTCCAGTATTTCAATACCATAGAACTGCTCAATACTGACCTTGATCAACGGCGAAACATCCAGCAATCTCTGCCTCGACGGGTATTTCATCTTGATGATTTCGAGTTCGAGACGGCGCAGTTCCTTATACGTCGTGATCAGAAAGTTGCCGCACCCACAGGCGGGATCGAGAATCCTTAAACTCGCGATTTTTTCATGGAATTCTTCTAATTTTTGGGGCGTTGCCTTTACGCGTTCGAATTCCGCCCATAATTCGTCCATGAACAGGGGATTAATCACCTTGAGGATATTCTCCTCGCTCGTGTAATGCGCACCAATCTCGCGCCGTTGCTCAGGATCCATAATGCCTTGGAACATCGAGCCGAAGATTGCGGGCGATATTTTAGACCAGTCGAATTTGCAGCATTCGATCAGCGTTTGCCGCATTTTTTCGTTGAACTCAGGCGTATCCAACCGCTCGCTGAACAATCCACCATCGACATAATCAAACTGCAACAAATCAGCAGTCAGTAGTTTACGCTTCGAGCGTGTCTGATACGGCATATCCAGAATTTCAAACAGTTTCCCGATTCGATCTGACAGATCTGCGCCATCTTGTTTTGAGTTTTCATTGTAATTCAAAAATGCATCTTTCGGGAAAATGCCTGTATCTTCGGCGAACATGCAGAACAGAAGTCGAACAAGATAGACCTCGAGTTCATGGCCTTCATAGCCAAATTCCTTGAGTGCATCATGGATTTTGGCCATCTTGATGGCTGCTTCGACGTTGACTTCAAACTGGTCGTCATACGTGCGCTGCGTCTCATAGCCTGCGATATTAGAAAAATGGCGGACGTGCTTGCGGATATCTTTTAACCGAAATGACACGTGTTCCGCCGTCGTGCGGTGATAAAGCTCGAATTTGTCGAAATCGCACACGAGAACGAGTTCGGGCATTTCCTCTGCCGGCAAATGAAAAACATAATCCTTGACTTGATCGAATGCCTTGGTGAGGTCTTTACCTTTCGATTTCATTTCGACGATAAGTTTTTTCGGCAGAAAATAGTCGATGTAACCATCGTCTCCCACTTCTTTTGGGCATTTGTGCTCGAACTCGCCACCGTCATTCATGGGATCGTCTATGCCAAATATCGACAAAAACTCCATGACAAATCGTTGAGCCTGTTGGCGTTCTGCGCCTTTTTCGGCAGTCCATTTTTTCTTGAATTGTACGGCTCTGTCTTCGATATCAATCCAGCTGAGTTTTGTCATTGGTTCTCCCTGTTACGCTTCGAAATCGACTCAATGAAATGGCTTCGATGTTGAGCCTCTATACTTCCGCGATTTCTTCCCGAAAAACCATGCGGCGGTAATACTTCAATTCTTCGATCGATTCCCGGATATCGTCGAGTGCGCGGTGGTGATTCTCCTTTTTATAGGATTCCAGCTTGGGGTACCAGCGGCGAACCATCTCTTTGAAAGATGAAACATCGACGTTTCTGTAATGGAGGTGATGGGCTGTCAGGGGCATTTCCATGTCGATATACCGCCTGTCCTGCCAAACGGAATTGCCGCAAAGCGGGGCGAGATGCGGCTCACAGTATTGGGAAATAAACTCGAATGTCATGCGGTCGGCATCTTCGATCTCGATTTCGGACGCCAGAACGCGATCGACGAGCCCCGAGGCCGTGTGGTGTTTTGTGTTCCAGTCGTCCATCGTGTCGAGGAGCTCTTTCGTGCGATGAATGGCCAGTTCTGGGCCTTCGGCGATGATGTTGAGTTCCGAGTCGGTGATCAATGTGGCTATTTCGATGATGCGATCGGTGCGAATATCGAGGCCAGTCATTTCACAGTCGATCCAGATGAGCGGTTGACGAATGTTTTTTATCATTGGAAATCCTATTATTTCGAAGCTCTATTCCCTTGTCAGGAGTCTCATGGCAAACCCGAATTTCTCTTCACTGCGGAGATTGTGCCGCGTAGCGACGAATGAGGTCTGATACCATTATTTTGACATTTTTTATATTCGGCATTTACTTGCCAGCGTGCCTTTTGGCACGATTTGCCTTCAAATGACAACCCAAATTATTCGCCATGAATCTCAAATCCTATCTCGATGAATTCATCAGCCACCTCGCCATTGAACGCGGTCTGGCAAAAAATACGCAGATTTCCTATCGGCGCGACCTCGAAACGTTTATCGTGTTTTTGAATGAATCGATGTGTGAAAATGTCGAAGAAATCACGGAAGAGCTCATTTTGGCGTATTTGGAGAGCCGCATGGACGGCGAAGTCTCTGCCGTAAAGGAACGGTCTTTGGCACGCAATCTCACGAGCATACGCCAATGGATGAAGTTTCTCATAGGGGAACAGGTGCTCGAAGCGAGCCCTGCCGAACACATCGATTTACCTAAATATGCCCAGCGCAATCCCGTGTATTTGAACGAGGCGGAAGTCGATGCGCTTTTGAAGGCCCCGAATGAAGCATTGCCCGAAGGACTTCGTGACAGGGCCATGATCGAGCTGCTTTATGCCACGGGAATGCGCGTTTCCGAACTCGTCAATGTGTATATCCGCGATGTCGATTTCGATCACGGCTGTATCACGGCGCATGGAAAGGGGGCTAAAGACCGCATCATTCCTATGGGTGAGTGTGCAAACCAGTATATCCGTCGATACCTTGAAACAGCGCGTGACGTGATTTTGTCGCACAGCCAAAAGATCGACGGTTCGCACTGTCCCTATTTGTTCGTCACGCATCTCGGCAAACCGATGACGCGCCAGGGATTCTGGAAACTGCTCAAGAACTATGCGCTTGCCTGTGGTATCCGAAAAGAAATCTCGCCACATAAGCTTCGTCACACATTTGCCACGCATCTGATTTCGCATGGGGCGGATCTGTTATCCGTCAAGGAAATGCTGGGACATGCCGATATTTCCTCGACGCAGATTTACACGCACGTGTCGAGAGAACGCCTGAAACGCATTTTTGCCGAGTTCCATCCACGGATGAAGGTTTAGAACAACTCACTACGGATGATAGACGAGGCGGAGCATAGGTTCGAGATAAGCCGTGCGTTTGGACTCGTGCATCACGAAGTCGGTATTCCACGGTGCATCGTTTCGGAGTCTGCCGCGCACGGCGACGTCCAAACCGAATGCGAGTTCATCCGTAAGTTTCCAATAGAGGCCGATATCCACGCCGACTCTGAACTGGTATTCGACGTGTTCTCTTTTGCAGGGTGCCAGACCAATCGGGAAATCGAGGCCGAACCCAAATGTCATGAACATGATATCCCGAAGCGGCACGAAGAACTCGGCTTTAATGCCAAGCGACAAAAAGTAACCGTCCCAGTCGCCGTCATTGAGTGCGGCATATTGGAAGTGTCTTCCGCGAATCATGGCATCTTTAGTCAGCCATGCGGCACGCGGAGAAATATTGCCGCTAATGGCGAAATACTTCCAGTGGTATCCGAGATCGATGGAAATAAAACCGCCCTGGGCACTGGCTTCGAAGTAGTGGTATCCGGAAGAGACGGAATCACATGGAACAAATTGATAGCCGAGGCCGAGAGCGGCGTGAAAGCCCGGCTTGTAGAATGGATTTTCGAGATCGAGATCAGGCGGCTCCACCTGTGTCATGGGATCGTCGGGTTCATCAAATGGATCGTAAAGACCTTCAAACTCTTCGTCAGAATTGACTTCATAAGCCTGCGACATGGCAGGAACCGTGAGGCAAAGCAATAGAGCGACAGCAGCTATGATGGATGAAAAATACTTATTCATAGAAAATCCTTGCACTTGAATGTCGATTAATAACCCGTCGTGTGAAGATAATCGAGACAATCAGTCTGACACCATTCGTGATTTGCTTTTTGACTTTCCTCATCGGAGCAAATAAACAGGCAGGCAGATTCGAGATCGGTTTTATTGTAAAACCGCCACTTGCCTTCCTGGCAGTACGAAATCTCTTCATCATCCGCGTTGTAAATATAAATACCCTCTCGATAACAGTAATAGTCATCATCACAGGCGGATAGAAACAACGGCAAAATCATGGATATGCCGAGCAATAGAATGATTTTTTTCATCGCATGTCCTTTAAAAGCATGAACTGGAATCGGTGATTCCGAAAAAACGGGAAACATTATTGTGGAATTGGACAGCGATTTCAAGACAAAAACGGCAATCGCAATGCGAATGCCGTTTGGGGATGTTTATTCGACTTTAGCCTTTGAATGATTCATTAAAACGGAATGGCATCATCCACGGTGTCGGAGATCGTAGTGTCAGAAGGCTGGCTATCGGGTTTGCGTTTAGGAGTGAGGAAAGTGACTTTTTTAGCAATGATGGAGTGTGAGTAACGTTTTTGTCCGTCTTTTTCGTATGAACTGCAATCGAGTTGGCCTTCGATGCAGCACAAATCGCCTTTGTGCAGGTGGTTTTGACAGATTTGGGCTTGTTTTCCGAAAGCGCAGATGTTGTGCCACTGGACAATTTTCTGGCCGTTGTACTGGCTGGAATGCGCGAGACTGAAACGAGCGAACTGAGTATTCGGGCCCTGATGGAATTCGGGATCACGGCCAAGACGTCCAACGATGAGAATGATATTAGTGGATTCTGACATATCGATTGCTCCTTATAAATGATGCACACATATATACGTGATTTCCGATTGCCGCTTCAATCATTGGAAATCACTGTGAGAAAGGCTTGGATTTCGCGGGCAAACAGCCCGCGCCAGATATGGATGAAAAGTGATATCAATTATTATATGGCTCTGTTAAACAAGTGTGGATATATCGTGAATAATTTGATACGAACAAAAAAGCCCGTAGGGCTTTACGTTTTGTATCCCCCGGTTAGCGCGTAGCGCTACCGGGGGATAAACGACAACAACATTCATTAGAACCCCGTAGGGGTTCAACTAAAGTATTGCCCCTCTATGGAATTCTATTTTTGGATTATTGAATGAAAAGCCCTCACTGTCTTTACCGCTAAATCCACGGGGGTTAAACAGAGTCATTATTGATATTATAAATCATTAATCGAACAGGAGTCCGGTGTGTTTGAACCCTCGGGAATTGGCGTGGAGCGGCGTTTGCTGCTCATGAACGTGATGCGTTCGGCGATGATCGAATAGGACGAGAGTTTCTGGCCTTCTTTCTCGTATGAGCGAGATTCCAGGCGACCTTCGATGCAGCACAAATCGCCTTTGTGAAGATAATCATGGCATAGATGAGCCTGTTTTCCGAATGCGCAGATGCGATGCCACTGGATGTTTTCACCGCCGTCTTTGGTGGGTGTCGAATCAGCAATGCTGAAGTGTGCATAATCAGTTTTCGTGCCCTGATGGAGTTCAGGATCGTTACCAAGACGCCCGATGATGATCGTTTTGTTCAGTGAATTTGCCATAATACATATCCTTTATTGTGAAATCAGAAGGATGAATTCCGCAGAATTCTGTCACATTATAATTTGTGAAAACGTATGACATCGCACCGCGGACACTTAGGGAGAGCTTCGAATTGCCATGATGGACTCCTTATGAAGCAGGGAAAACAGGTTTAAATCTGTCAATCGGAGAAAGAAGAGACTTTTCCAGGTGTCGGATCCGGTGGCGAACCTCATCCGGGGACTGGGCTAATTGTAGGGATTGGACAGACTTATGCCGTTTTCAATGATGGTACAGATGACGGAATTCTAATCATGGTGAATCGACAGAACGGTGATGTTTTTTCAACCATAACAATTCTCCTCGTCATCACGATTGGGAATGCGTTTTTGCATTCCTTATATATACATTACGCATGAAAAATAACCTTCAACAGAAATAATTTCTGAATCAGTCCGTTTTTCATTACCTATATATACATTTCTGGATAAGAAAGACCGTGAATGGGAAAAAAAAAATATTTTTTTCTGAAATTCGGAGATATGGTAGAATGAAACCGGTTTGTCGTGAATTGAAACGAGGCGATATGGAAACACAGAAACAGGGTAATTCAGAGCATTATCAGGGCGGTTATCAACACGGATATCAGGGATACAGTTCAGGAGAAGCGCCCAAGTCAGAGGCAAGTGCCAAGGCTGTGGAACGCGACATGTCCCTGCTCGAATACGATCTCGACAAGGATTACATTCTCGCCGAACTCAAGCGGAATTTGAAGGAACAAGACTTCGATTCCGCCCAGGAACTCGTCCACAAGTTTCGTGCGGCGGCCAAAGGGGATGAGCAGTTCGAACTGCTCGCCAGAAAAACGGCAGACGGCATTAACAAGCAGAAAGACGTAGAGCGCATCATGACATCTTTCGAAATGACCCCCGAAAATGATTATGAAGTCAGGCTCTCCCTTTCCGAGCGCATGTACAAGATCATTCCGTCCAAAGAGAACCTTGACCGCATTAACCATTATCGCAAGGCGCTCCATAAACCCGTCATAACGTCTGACGCAGCCATGTCGGATGCCAAGTCGAATATGCCGGCTACCAGAAAAGCCGTTCGCAGCGGCATGAGTACCATTGCCCGGATATTCTGCTTTATCTGGACTTTATGGATAATCATGTTGTGGGGGATTATGTATGCCAGTTTCGACTTTTCGGTGATACATCCCTCGACACTCGTTGCCGTTGTGGCTTTTATCATTCATGCCATTTCGTATTATCGACTTAAAACAAAGGAAGAAACTGCACTAAAGAGCGGTGCGGTCTTTGCCCAAAATTTTGCGATCGACTTATTGGCTACAATTCTCATTCCTGTCTTTGCAGCCGTTATGACAGCAGGATAAATAATCCGGCCGCTCAGACCTCACCTGCCGCTATCGCGGCACCCTCTCCCAATGGGAGAGGGAAAGGGGAGAGATTCCGTTAATCCCCCGGCGTTGCCGGGGGCTATTAATATGAAAGTCCTACGGGCTTTTTATAATGCACTATAAGCGGACTTTGCGTACGCTGTGCTGTCTTCCCATAGCTTGAACTAGACTCGGTAATTCAGAATCCCCATCGAGTGCGGAATTATCAACTACTGCCTACTGCCTGGATTTCGATGGGATTACGTACTCAAGAAAATCCTTTAGTGTCTGAATTGACTCTACACCATGATTTTTCCCTGTTCGACCTGGCTCAGATACTCCCATCTTTCGTAGAGCGCGTTAATCTTTTCGGTCATTTCCTTTAGGCGATCATTCAGTTCCTTTGCGCGGTTGGGAATTTTATATGTTTCCGGGTCGGCGATTTGCGCCTCGATGTCCTCTTTTTCTGTTTCGGCTTCGAGGATGACATTTTCGATATTCTTGAGTTCCTGAGCCTCCTTGAAAGTCAATTTCTTGACTTTGGGTTTGGCGGGTTCGGCTGGTTTTCGGGCGGCCTGTTTGGCGGCTTCGGCAGCAGCTTTGGCCGCTTTCTCGTCATCTCTTCGCTTTTTGCAGAGCTTATAAAAATCGTAATCGCCTTCGTAGCGTTCAAATGTCCCCTCATCGTTATCAAAAGCGAGCACGGCTGTCGCAAGGCGATTGATGAGAAAACGGTCGTGTGTGACAAAAATGACGGCTCCGTCGTAATTGTCGAGAGCGTTTTCGAGCGTCTGCAGTGAATCGATGTCGAGATCGTTCGTAGGTTCATCGAGCACGAGCAGATTGGCATCCGCACACATCAGACGCGCAAACAGAAGCCGGCACTTTTCCCCGCCGGACAAGGATGACACCAGCTTGGCCTGCTCGGGAACGTCGAAAAGAAACCGCGACAAAAATCCTCTTTTATGCACCGCACTATGATTGACATACACGTGATCGCCTTCGCCAAGCGAATCATAAACGGTCTTGGTCGGATCGAGTTCCTGCCGATGCTGGGACAGAAATGCGATATGCGTGTTCTTCCCGATGATGACGGAACCGGAATCGGGTTCGAGTTTTCGCGTCAGAATGTTTAATAACGTCGTTTTCCCGCATCCATTCTGGCCGATCACGGCGCAACAATCGTCTTTTCGAAGCGTAAAACTGAACGGTTTAAAAACCGGATGGTCGAAGGATTTGGAGATGTTTTCGGCATTGATAATGATATTGCCGAGCCGGGCATTGGCGGAAAAAGACATCGTGAGCGTGGCCTCATGCGTGACTTTTGCCTTTTCCTGTATTTCTGCGACGCGCTCGATTCGGGCACGCGCCTTGGTGCCGCGGGCGCACGGGGCGCGGTGCAGCCAGTCGAGTTCAGTGACGAGAAGATTGGCGTATTTTTCCTGCTCCTTGCGACGAAGTTCGAGAAGCGCTGCCTTTTGCTCGACGAAATTGACGTAATTGCCGACGAACGAAAGCAATTCGCTCTTATGTATTTCGACGATTCGCGTCGCGATATTGTCGAGAAATGCACGGTCATGCGTGACCAGAATGACGGCGGCTCTGTACTCTTTGAGGAGGTTTTCGAGCCATTCAATGGTCATCGTGTCGAGGTGGTTTGTCGGTTCGTCGAGCAAGAGCAAATCGGGGCGCTCCAGCAGGACTCTGGCGAGCGCGACGCGCCGTTGCTGTCCGCCGGAAAGGCAAGACATCGGCGTGTCGAGAATATCTTTGGTAAGGTTCAGGCGCTGAAGCATTCCCTCGATTTCGTGCTGAATTTCCCAGCCGCCGTGCTGCTCGATTTCGGCCTGAAGCTGTTCCTGTTCATGGCTTAAACGTTCGAGTTCGGCGGGATTGTCTGCCTCGGCAATCTTCGTGCAAAGCATTTCGTAGGCATTCAGCCGAGCGCGGCGGTGTACCAGGGCACGCGACACGACGGTCTGGGGCGTGTCGTCCGGGCCAAACGTCGGGTTCTGCGGAAGATATGCGATGTGCAGTTTGCGATAGTGCGTGATTTCGCCATCATCATGGTATTCCTGCCCTGACAAAATTCTGAGAAATGTCGATTTTCCTGAGCCGTTATGCCCGATCAGCCCGATTTTTTCGCGTTCGGTGATGATGAGGGAGAGGTCTTCGAAGACGCTTTTGGCGCCGTAAGATTTGCCGAGATGCTGTACTGAGAGTAATGGAAGCATACCGTTGTGCCGTATAACAATGCCGTGTATGAATGTCCTGATAAACTGCGGAGCGAGTCCGTGGCAAATGCGAGATTTCTCGCAAAAAGCGGCAACTTTCTACTTGTTTCGCTTCACAAGATCAATTGATCTGATTTGGCGAAATGTTGGGGCACGCCTATTGTCATACGGCGTGCCCGCCGCGCTATTGCATACGCGCGGCGTTGGATGGAAAAGGGCAAAAAAAAACACCGCAAAAGCGGTGTTTTTGTGTCAGGCACTTAATTTGGCAGGGTCGGCTGTCGGGCCAAGTCATTATTTCGCAGTTCGTTAATGCGCTTTAATCCCTGTTTCCAAAGCCTGAAGTTGAAATAGAAGAAGAAGAGAACGAGGACGACAATGACGGCAGTGTAGACATCGTCATCGGCTTCATTGAGCTTTTCCACGAGGAAAAGGATCATGTCGTAAATGCCATGAATAATCATGGGGTAAACAATTGCCTTGATCATATTGGATTTTCGGTGTGCCAGGTCGAATTTGGCACGCGAGAAATAGTACCCCATGACAACGGCAAAGAAGAAGTGCCCGGGCACCGCAGTAAAGGCACGCATGATACCGACACCGGCACCGCCTTCAAAAACATATAATATATTTTCTATGCAAGCGAATCCCATGGAAATGAACGTGGCATAGACAATGCCGTCGAAATGCTCATCAAATTCTTTGGATTTCCACACAAGAAAATACAAAATAATAAATTTAGAAAACTCCTCGGGGATACCTGCTTCAAAGAAGGCATTTCCAAATGAAGACATCAGGGCACCGCCCCACGTGTCGGCCTCTCCAAAAATGGCCTGCATCGGCCAAATGAGAAGCAAATCGATCAAAATACACAGACAGCCGCCACTAAATGCCTTGATGAGCATCGATCTAGGCTCTTTCGAGATCACATCTCGATTGTAAATATAAATGAGTAGCAGTGCGACAGGGGCAACCGCCAATATCAGCAGTATGGACATAACAACTCCGAATAAGGGAACAAATGGCATAAGCCAATACAAGTTTCTCACATTTTGAGCTGATTTTGCAATAAGTTTTAAAATTATTATCAATGGCGCAAATAATAGAAGCCCGTAGGGCTTCACGCTTTGTAGCCCCCGGTTGGCGCGTAGCGCCTACCGGGGGATCTGGGAAATCAAACCGTCAGATCCCCGTAGGGGATCAATGCAAAAGCATGGTGAATGATACAAGTTGTACTTTCTCAGTCTAATGGAGAGTGTGCCGCGACATCAACCACAGCGATTGAACATTTTCTTTTCTCAAATGTGATACGGTGATAAGATTGTTCAGCTTTGCTGAGTGGATGCAAAGCGCGTTTGACATATATATTTTTACATCGTTATTATAAACAAGGAAATTGCAGTGACAAAGAAGAAAAATAGCATTTTTTGAAAGACGCAAACAAGCGATCAAGGCATATTTTTAAAGCAAAATGCCGAAAAACAATTCCAGGGCGTATGTCGAATCAAAACACAAGAACAATTTGTCAAAGAATGCCGAAAGGAAGCAATTCCAGACCCTATGGTTGATTTTAGGTAAAAAGAGCAAAAATGGACTTCGAACAAAAAACACCAAACGAGGAACCCCAATATAATTTCCAGTCAGATATACCGTTGAATCAATGGGATCTGCCGGATAAATTCAGTTATCAGGAAGCCTGGGATAAACATGGCGGTCTGGTTCCCAGAATTGCATATAAACCGAATGCATTGATTGAGTGCTTATATGCCGCACTTGGTGTGTTCATAATGATGGCAATCGTCATGGGCATTATGTCAATTCCATCCTCAAAACATCCTGATGACAATGGCATTCCCAGCCTTGAAATATACCTAATCGTTTTTGGAATATTTATGTCTTTTGCGCTCATTGCCATGATCGGATATT
>JAZODZ010000256.1:0-5049 GCA_045597285.1 Myxococcota bacterium | reverse complement strand
GATGGCGTCTGTCAATAACTGCCCTACCCTACTAAAATTGCCATGATTTCCCATTCAGAAATCGAAAAATTCTGGTACTCGCTTGCTCGAAATATCGAATCGTGGCAAGCCGAGGTCACATCGACGCAAAATTGGGCTTTGATTCCGGACATTCAGGCCATTGCATCGGCGATCACGCGTGCACGGGCTTGCGATCTATCGACACTCCCCTATATTGCGGGCATTGCAAAGAATCTTGCGAGGCTTGCTGGTAGTCTGGATGGTGCGATTGAATTTCACGCATTTGCCGAACGATGCCAAAGATTGTTCGCACACGAGCTTCCCAACAACTCGGACAGACATACGGAGCTGGCAAGAAGACTGTATTCAATTCACCGATTTCTGGACGGAAGAGCGGGCGCGGAACAATATGGCTCGATTCAGACAGACATGAATGAGGATATTCAATACGGTCTCGGTCTTGGGCTTCGCGATGGATCGATGCTACGTTTTCTCACGCAGCTGAAAGAGCAGGATAACTCCCCTATTTGCCGGAGTTTCGACGAAGAATCGATCGAGTTGATCGATGCCATCGAGGGCGGCCAAACGTCATTGGAACAGTTTTTCAACAGCCAGATGATTCTTCGTTACGATCCCGTCATGTCTCGTAAAAAGTACGAATTATCTGACAGTCTTCAAAGTCACTTTTCGCGGCTCGGTGCCGAACCGACAGCGAGAAAAGTTCAGGTCGACATTCTGGCAGGCAATCGATTCAGAACAGCGCGAAAAGTGGCTGATGAATCCGGGATACGTTCCCTGCGCGGCTTTGCGATGCTTTTTGATCTGGATAATCTGGCCAATGCATCGATTACGGAACAGATCGGCAATGTCAACGGCGAAGCAAGCAAGTGTTTATCCCTGGCTGACGAAGTCATTGCACGGATGCACGGACACGTTGCAGTCCACTGGCAAAACCGCCTTGAATCGGTATTTCACGGCATGGGCAATGTGGACGGAAGATTTTATGACGAACGCAGATTTTTAGGAAAGACCGCAGAAGGCGTGAACTGGGAGAATGCCGACTATCTTCCGGACGATGAGATGGTATCGCAGGAACCAGTTCCCGGGCGTACATACGTCGTGAGTCCGGGTGACAGGCTTTCGGTATTGACAGAGAAAGCATATCACGGCGAAGGAGATTATCGCAATGTGCTCCGCCAGAATCCTCATATTCAGCATCCGGAAAGCCTCATTCCCGGCACCAGGCTGTATTTTCCTGAGCTCAATCATACGGCACCCGTAAATCAGGATATCCAACCAATCAACGAAATTACGGAAACAGAAACATCGATCCAATATGCCGGCCGCGAGATACATGAAATCGCCCCGATGACGATTCAACAGCGGCATAAAATCATCGAAACGCTCAAACGCCTGTCGTCGTATCAGCTTTACCATGCGGAAAAGATAGAGATTCCGTCAGGTCTGGCGATCGTGTGCTGCGGTATGACACTCTTAATCAGTGAGCAAGAGAACCGTCATCGTGCGGCAGGTCTTTATCCAGATTCAGCTGATCCCGTCGGTTTATGGCTCGATGAATTGGCAGGACAAATTCGAGGCGATCTAAAAGTCAAAGACAATCTGCGAGTTCCGTTATCGACGTTACCGGAACAGCCGCATCGACATGACTGGATCAGAACTTCGGTTCGGCGAATGCTATCGGATGAACACGCTTATCCGCCTCGCGTCATCATCCATGCCCGGAACCGATGCGTAGACATCGCGGACGCATGTGGTGAAACCGTGCTTCGCCTTGAAAATGAAGACTTTTCGGCGATCAGAAATCAACCGAAGCGACGCCTTTCAGACTATGTGGCCCCTCCGGTCATACAAATGAACGTTTTGTCGCAGTTGTGGCTTTGCGACCTTTTAGGCGAATCCTGTGAAATCTGTGTACCGCCGTTGGCGCAAGCCAACCAATACGTTCAAGACTCGCCCGAAGAAGAATGTCAGTTTCTCGTCCCGATTGGAACATCAGTCTATCCGATCATGTCGGGCACGGTGATCGACTGCGGACGTTTTCCCGGCATAGGGTTTGGCGTTCTGATTCGTCATCATGCAGGGCTTTACAGCCGTTATGCCTGCCTGGCGACGGTATGCGTACATCCGGGACAGACTGTGACGGCAGAAACAATGATAGGCAGAACGGGTTGTTCAGAACAGACAGGGGAACCCGTTTTGCGGCTCAAACTCAAATATTCAGAAAAAAAAGTTGTCGACTGGCTGTCATTTGGTGGAGAAGCCATATCTTATCTGGACGTCGTGTGCCATCCGTGGCCTACCCGCCTTCCGTTTGACAGTTTTATGATGGAATAAATCATTGAAGTACTTACTGAGCGTTTTCTTTTGCGTCTTTGTTCTAATATGGGGCCTGACCACGGGAGTCCATTGGGGAACGGCCATGGCTCTCACCGTACTGTCAGTAAGTGCAGCAACATTTGTGAGCATTCTGGGCTGGCGCCGTTATAAAGGTCTGAATAACGGTACCGATGACTTTATCCAAAAGAATGAAATGCCGTTTCACGGGTTTGGCCCATTTGGGTGGCTTCTCATCGTGATGATGATGTTGACGGCGTTATCGTTAATTCCCATGCCACTGGGAATGTTGGAAATTCTATCTCCGGCAGTAGCCGACTGGTATCGCGAATCGTGGGCACTTGCGGGTTTGAACCGTGACTGGGGCTATCTGTCGGCAGCCACGGGACGAAGTGCGTTCGCTTTATGGGGACTCATCGGCTATTTTGGCATTTATGTATTCGCCCTTCGACTCGGCGGAACGCGCGGCAACCTTCAAAAAATCAGTTACGTTCTGGCAGTTGCCGGTTTTATGATGCTCGGCATGCTCGGCATGAAGTATCTGGGGATATCGATTTCATTTGGTTCACGGGGAGAAACAGCGGCATGGCACATAGGATTGCCCGTCAACTCGAACCATGCGGCAGGCGTCTTTGCCTTTTTATCGATGATGTCACTCGGGAACTTCACGTCAAAGCGGCACAAGAATGCCTTGGCGAGGCGCGGTCTATGGCTTCTTCTGTATGCGCTGTTTGGCGTCGCCATGGTACTTCTAAAAAGCCGCGGTGCCCTGTTTGCCTGGGGATGCGGACACGTCATCGTGATTTTGTATTATCTGGCAAATGCAAAAGAAATGAAGTGGAAAACCGGGGCGATTCTCCTGAGTGCCTTTGGTGCCATTCTCATCGCCGTCACTCTGATTGCGGCCCCAACCATCGGTTCCATCAAGGCTGAAATTCAAGAAACCGATATTTCATTTAATACCTCGGATGACACGCCTGAATACGGGGAACAGGTTCAGAAACAACTGAACAAAACACAGTTATACGGCGATTTTGTCGACATGGGACGCGCCTGGGGACGCGCCGGGACGGGAAGATCCGCATTCAGTGAAGTCTATCCGGGCTATCAGAGTTTTTCATTTCCCAAACGATTCCGCCATGCCGAGAACGAATACTGGGAAATTCTTTTAGAATATGGTTGGTTCTGGGGCACGGTATGTCTGCTCATCGGTGCGATTGGGCTTTATCTATTTTTACGCAAATTCTGGCATGAACCCAAAGAGCGCGGCCTGATTTTGGGATTGTTGGCAGGCATTATCGTTCTGTTAATACAGAATCTATTCGATTTCAGTCTCCGTTACTGGACGACAGGCATGCTTTTCTGGATAGGATGCGGGATAGTGGAAGCTCGCCGTCGTCGATGGCAGTTTGGAAGCGTCGAAGACGATCACACAACACCAGACAGGAAGCGCCGCATCGAATGGATTGCTGGAAATGCGATTGCCGCCGCCGCAATTGTAACGGCTGTAATATCGACATCGACGGCCATCGACGGACATAAGCAGACGGGCATCCGAGAGCTTCGGGCTGAAGTGACGAAATCAGCCGTTGAAAGCCCGCAGGTACAAAGCCTGATCGAGAAAAACATGAGCATTCGTGCGGGAAACACGCA
Organism: Myxococcota bacterium; assembly: GCA_045597285.1. GTDB lineage: Bacteria > Myxococcota_A > Bradymonadia > UBA4248 > UBA4248 > UBA4248. The sequence goes on along the minus strand of JAZODZ010000256.1, from coordinate 1,041 downwards.
CGTTCGTGCCATCGTGGCAAATGCACTTCTCAAACAGGCAAATCTCGACACCGATTCGCGTATCACCTATTGGGAATCAGCCAAAGCCTGGTATCAGTCAGCCGTGAACCACTCTCCGAGAAATGCAGAACTCACCATACATCTTGCAAAGCTATGTTTTGCACTGAACGATGAGACGTGTGCATCCGAATACTTTTTAAAGACGGCGATTCATGATCACCGGATGGTGAATCTGGCAATGCAGGAAATGTCGGCACTGAAATATGAAAGCATTGCCCTGCCGGAACCTGATTCCATTTTTTCAGCGCTTGTACGCGCCATGATCGATCGCGGGCGATATGACGATGTACAGAAAATGATTGCGGAACGCAAAAAGACATCCCCGGTTCTGGCGGCTCGTCTGGAGTGTTTGCTATATACCGAACTCAATATGAGCGAGGCGTGTAATATAGTTTTAGATGATCTGAACGTCTCGGAAATGACAATAGAGTTGTTCGATTTACAGTTCCATCAATATGCCCGACAAAAGGAATATGTGCGCATTTTTGAATTAATATCGAGATATGAAAGTATATTTAATTCGGATGCGATATTTATAGAACGCAAACTAGAAGCGTACGTATTCTGGGGGCTTGAGCTAAAGGGTGAAGACTGGTACAGGAATTCAGTCAATGATGTATTGACGCGCTATCGCAAACTGACAGGACGAACCGTGAGGGAACGGTTTACGGCTTTATATTTTGAAGCACAATTTGCACTGAATCTAAAACAATACGGTCGAGCGCAGCGATGTGCAACAGATGCACTCAAATTGCGTCCGGGACATCGAGGTGCCACACTGATATTGAATCAGGTCAATACCGAGAGCACAGAACGCATTAAAGAACACCGGTGAGGTGGTAACTATCTGCCCCTAACAAGGCACGGCGTATCGGCAAAGCCGATAGCCGTGCCAGCGAGCCGTAGAGACGCGCGGTCCGCACGTCTCTAGGCGAGCGCAACGCCGTATGCGCCGCAGGCGCATAGGCAAACGCCCCCCAA
>JAZODZ010000255.1:0-12940 GCA_045597285.1 Myxococcota bacterium | reverse complement strand
CGCGATAGCGGCGGGGCGAAAAAACTCGATGGGGCCTTAATTGGCACCGCCTTTGAGCGGAAAGCGTGAAATAACCTGGTGGGACGGGCCGGATTCATTGAGTTTTGAACCCATGAGAACGAGTTCAAAGACATCGGACTGACCAAAGTTCAGATCCTGTATGGCATTCATCGCGTCGCTGAGATTGATGCGGGATTGTTTTGTTGCCACGCGTCCAAGGAGCATCGTCGCCTTGAATGGACGACTGTCAAATCGGATATTTGCGGCGCGGAATCCTTCCATCAGGCGCTCGCGGATGTCTTCGAGAACATTGGACGGTTCGGCTGAAACTTGAATCAGGCGTGGGCATTCCGGCGTCGGAAATGCACTGATTCCTGCCGTCGTCATCTGAAATTGCGCGATATCTTTGGCCACGTTGCGAAGAATTTCGTTGAATTCCGGAACGGCACCGCGATCGTGTGTGCCGAGACAAAGCAATGGTACAGATAGATATTCCGGACGCGTCCAGCGAGAATCCGCATTGCGGGCGGCGATGATTTTGCCAAGGTCTTCCTGTAAAAATGTCAGGCGTTCTACAAGTTTGATGTCCGGTTCGATTGTTATTGTAAAAATCATATTATTTGAAGCACTGGGATGATGATGAAAATGGCCTGAAATCATTTCAGGCGGCTAATATTATCATTGATTTGATTCAATTATCAACGGTTACGCCACGCATCACGGAATGTTACTCCAGGCTAGGCTTTTAACGATAGAAAATGGTATAATTATATCGTTGGTTTTCTCTCAATATAAGGAGTCGTAGAAATGAGTGACAAAACATTGGAACAGCTCGACGAGCAGATTGATGCCATCAAGTCCAAACTTCAGACACAGATTACGGAACTCGTCGACATCATCGTCAATGACCTGCCCGATTACGCGCTCAAAAACATTCGAAAGGCTTTCATTGAGGATGTCGATGAAGCCGAGAAAAAATCAGATGAAGAATTAAAAGCCTTCAAAGCACGCGTCACAGAATTTGGACAAAAACTGAAAGATGATGTGCGCGAAAGCCTTCTCGGCGATATGGAAATCTGGTGGGGTTCGGATGTCTCGGTCGATGGCGCCGGTAAAACGCTGAACGGGAATCTGGCGGTTTCATCGAGGCTGTCGGTCATTACGGAGAGAATCTGCGAATTCATCCGGAATGAGAACCTCAAGGCGATTGAAATCGAATACCATACGCCGGCGCGGTTTATCGACGGCAAGTATCCGCCGGGGCTGATCGAAAAGTATTGGTCACAGATAACGGTTCTGCGTGCGGCGGAAGAGGAACGCGCCGAACTCGATCGCGAGGCCCGAAAGGCGCGTGTTGCGGATCGCTGGGACAGCCTGTAGTTTCGTTTGGAGGCCTAAATCATAGAAAAGCGTATGGCGTATTCGCGTGCATGTGGAACGCCTGCTATTGACATACGCAGGCGTACGCGTGCTATCGGCTCACGCCGATACGCCCGCGCTGTCCGGCTATGGCTATGCCATGTCAGGTGACACGGACGAGACCTACGCCGCAGTTGTCACCGCCACCGCCAATGTTTGCCTGCATGATGAGCTGGAGACAGCCAATCGCCGCTCCTGCCGCATTCCGTACGATTTCTGCGATTTTCTGCTCGCTGTCGCTGATGTTGCAGTCGACGTAATCGAGAATGCCGTCCGTCGTCAGCATAAGCGTGTCGCCGGGAATCAGGTGCATGGAGAAGATGTCGTAAGCCAGACCGCTCTGATCGTTATTTTCGTCGTAATATCCGAGGCACTGGACGAGCGAACCGGTATGCGGATGCATGGCGCACGTCTCGACAGGCAGCCCGTTGATGATGCCGATCGTGAAAAGATTGTGGTCACGCGTGATGCATTCCATGGAATCCTTGCGAATCACGTAGGCACGCGAATCGCCGATAGATCCCAGCGTCAGGATGCCGTCCTCGATGATGGCGACGAGCGCTGTCGTTCCCATGCACTCGGATGACGTGGGGTGTTTGTCTGCATATCGTTCGAGGATATAGTCACAGATATCCTGGTTCGCGTTCTCGAAAATCTGCTCGATTTCCCGCGTGGCATTGATATGTTCTGCACAGAATATTCGATTTTTCCAGACCCTTTCGGCTTCGGAAACGACAATGCCGCTCGCGATATCGCCGGAACCATAAGTCGATGTCGACACGCCGTCGGCCACGACCATGAGAATGCGTCGGCCGTCCGGACTGCAACGAGCAAACACCGCATCCTGGTTGATCGGACACCGAAGGCGCTTGGTGATGCCGATATGCGTGTCGACGGCGACATCGTAGCTGAGCGCCCCCGCATAATCGCGGCGCGCGTACATCAGCGCGAGTCCCTGGCTCAGTTCTTCGACAAACTCGTCGATGCAGCCAAATCGATGTTCGGGATTCGGCATAAGCGCACGGTGAATGATTTCGTCCCAGCCCACCGGAAATTCCGGGTTAAACGCTCTGGCCTCAATGGCGAGGTCGTACCCGAGCGCTTCGCATGTCGGAACCGGGGCACCAGCAACGAGATAATACGCAAGCGCACCCAGCACATAAACGCCCTGATGAAGCGTGATGCGCTTTAACATGAAACCAAAACACTCGGGTGGAATTGCAGCGTATTCGAGCTGATGGTGCGCCATGGCGCAGCGCTCGTTCCAGGGCTGGTCAAGTGCGACAACGCCGAGAAACTGCACGCCCCCATCCAGCAGGACGACTGTGTCCTGGCTGATGCGAATCAGCGCGTGGCGACATTCGAATATTTCATTTAGCGTGACGGCGATTCTGCGGATGATGCTAAAAATTGCCGTCGGTGAAACGTATGCCTGCGACTCGCGCCACGATCGAACCGTCGTGACCCGCGTCATGTTGTATGCCTGGATTATCGTGTCCGAAAGCCATGCCTGATAGGTGGCGGGATAGACAAACTCGCGACATGAATTCGGAACGCGTTTCGCACCGGATACGGGAAGGTGCGTGCAGACAAGCCATTTCCTCGCTTCTTCGTCAGAGGCCTGCCATATAAAAATCGAATCGAACCCCGGCATCATGTTGTCGAGGCTGAGAATCACCGGCTGGTTGCAGGATTCCTGATACACGACAAAAATCAGCGCGTCGTTGGCGTCCTCGAGGACGGCAAACTGCCGGTTGTCTTCACCACCCGCAGCCTGGCATTTCTTGGACGAATTCAGGGCATAGCCGTAAACATCATTTGTAAAGACGACGGTGTCACCATTTGCTGGGCAAGGAATGGCCACGGACGCACCGCCGAGTGTGGCAAATACGTCGGAAAGATCGACGCCGTCTTTGTCGACTGCAACGTTATCCGCATTTGCGCCATCGACATTTGCATGGTCTGCATTTGCGCCATCGACATTTGCATGGTTTGCATTTGCGCTATCCGCGTTATCATTCTGAGCGAACTGCACATTTGCGTTGAGTTCAGGCACTTTCGGCTCAATATCGCCCAATGCCTTGTCAATATCCTTGCCAGACTCCCCAGCTGACATGGATGCTTCATTCTGAGACACGATCTCCAATGATGCCTCCAAATATTTCTGTATCCGATGCGAGTCCCTGCGGCTATACGCCGCTCAGCCCCTTATTGATAAGCCACTCTCTGGTTTTTGAATCCCAAAAAGCATTTGTAAAGTCTAGCAGTTTTAACATGACAAATAAAGTTTAGTACTCTGCCTTTTTTGTAACAGTTGTGCCTTCACCTTTTTTCCGTCGGCCTAGGTCTTAGCTTGATATTTTAGCGGTTTCTCATTAAATTGGAAGTTTAGGTGTTTTTCTTGAGAAGGTAGAGCCTGCCCATGCAAATAAAACAATTGATACTGCCCTTGGCTGCCGGAATTTTAATGACCGCCTGCGGCCCGACACTCGAAGAAGGAAACGATGCCCGAATCCGGGTAATGCCCGCAAGGCAGATTACTTTTTCCCGCGTCACCATCGGGGAATCGCATACCCTTCCTTTCGTTGTCACCAGTGTGGGAAAGGATGATCTCAATGTACGGCGTATCGAATGGGACGGCAGTCGCTCTGTCCAGCTCGTGACAACCGGTTCTGAATTGCCTCGGACGCTCGCAAGTCAAGGTTCCATGCCGATTTCCGTCAGCTTCACACCGACAGAATCCGCACCGTCTCCCGATGGCGTCATCCGTATCTATTCCAACGATCCAGAAACACCTGTTTACGAACTCTCTGTCCAGGCACAGCAGCTCGCGCCGATGATTCACGTCGTCCCATCCGCCGAAGAAAAGCTCATCTTCGGACAGACCGATCCGGGACAGACTCTTACCCGCGAAGTCGTCGTCACCAACGTTGGCGACCTGCCGCTGACACTCAGTTCAATCGATCTGCACGCTTCAGACAACTTCAAATATACCCTGTCGAATGCCACGAAACTACCCGTTACCCTGGCCGCCAATTCCGCAGATCAACTCACGCTCAGTGTTGCATTCTCGCCGGAAGCCGTTGGCAAGCAGGAAGGTACACTGGTCTTCGTTTCGGACGATCCCACACATCCCAAATACGCGCTGCCAATCGTCGCAAACAGCGACACACCCTGTCTGCAGATGCAGCCGTCCCTGCTCGAATTCTCGCCTGCTCTTAGCGTCGGAACATCTCAGACGCGCCAGGTTCTTCTCACGAGTTGCAGCGCTGTCCCGCTCAAGATCACCGATGTCATCAAAACATCCGGTGCCGATACGTTTACGCATGAGCTCATCAATGGCAACACAGAACTCGAGAATGGCGATAGTGCGACGCTTAATATCACGTTCAGCCCCATCGCCGAAGGCAATATGCAGGCGGAGTACGTCATTCTCAACAACGATCCGCTCCAGGCAAATGCGACGCTAAAAGTCATGGGGTCAGCCTCTGCCAACCAGTGCCCGACAGCCGCTATCCAGGGGCGCCTTTCGTCTTCCAGCACATGGTCCAAAACGCTCGACCTCGCGCCTCTCGATACGATTATCCTCGACGGTTCCCTCAGTTCTGACAAGGAATCTGCGGAACTTAAATACTACTGGAGCATCTCTCAGGCTCCCAAAGACTCGACGGCCACGATTTCCTCCGACGGCGACAAAGCCTCGTTTTTCCTCGACCTCGCCGGAAGTTACGAAATCTGCCTCACTGTCGAGGATACTGCTGGCATGATGAGTTGCAATTCCGACTGCATCAAAGTCACGGCAACCCCGCGCGAAACCATCCACATTCAGCTCGTTTGGCACACGCCGGAAGACAAAATCATCGGCGATGACGAAGGTACCGATCTCGACCTCCACTTCCTCACGCTGCCGACAGGCCGTTGGGGCGATGTCGGTGATCCCCAGTTAAATGACGGTACAGACATCTTTTTCAGCAATCGTGAGGCCGTTTGGGTCGTCGGTAATCAGGGCAGTGAAAAGCCCTCTCTCGATATCGACGACAAGGATGGCGAAGGCCCCGAGAATATCAACCTCGACCACCCGACGCCTTGCCGATGGTACGCAATTGGCGTGCATTATTTTAATGATAACGCCTTTAAACAGTCTTATGCGACCGTCCGTGCATACATCGAAGGCAAACTGCTTTTCGAAAAGCCCAATATTTCACTCAAACAACGCGGCGTTTTCAAACAGGTTGCATGGATGTTCTGGAATGGCGAAAACGCCCTGTTCTACGAGTCGGATCTCGCATACGATCGCGATGAGGACTGGATTGGCAAAACTCCAGAAGTACCCGAATCCGTGATGTTAAAAGCCAGCGAGGCATCCCCTAAATGTTTTTAATCGTAACTGTTCAGTCATTAAAAAAGGATCTTTTTAAGAGTTCTGATTGTTGAAGTTCGATGAAAATTATGCCATACTAACACTGGCTTTTTTGTAAGGAGTCCACACATGAAAGAACCAAAACAAAAGAAAAAATATACTGCTCCCAAAATTAAACGTCTTGGCAAACTCAATACCCTGATTCAGGGAATCTCTGGCAACCACAAAGATGCGTTCCCCAACCCAGGGGTAAGATATTAAGTCTGATAATTTGATGAAGAGCATCCGGATATTTCGGATGCTTTTTTTTGCCCATCGTAAGACGCATGAATTCACCTGAAACCGAGCTCAAATCAGGATTTGAAATTCCACCAGAGGAAAAATTAAAATCGGTAAAGCCAGCCCTATCGGATATTTTTGAAAAAAAACATTTGGTATCCATCGCATATTTTGGCCTGTCGTCCGGGTTTTCGGTTTTAATTCCCTGGTGCCTGGTCAAAGTCGTGGACGATGGAATCACGTTGCAATCCGCGCGGAATTTAATCTTCTGGCTGGTGGCGGCCGCATTGCTCCAGGCATTGAGCGGTGTGTTGCGGTATTTGGGGACATGCCGCACTGCGCATTTCGGACTGGAACGCGAGAAAAAACGTCTTAACTCGCTGTTTTCCACAGCTTTGAGGGCGGATGTCCGTGCCCTTCCGGAACGCGGACAGGGCCAGATGATGGGACAGATTTTATTTGCCGCATCGAGTGAACGTCATTTTATCGAAACGCTCTATTCGCAAGGCACTGCGCTTCTCGTCACCGGGATTGGCACGGTGACGGCCCTGGGCGTGTTGTCGTGGAAACTTACCCTATTAAGTATTTTGCTGTGTCCGGCGGCGGCTTATTTATGGCATCGGATGAAACGAAAAATCCGTCCGGCGACCAATGCCGAATACACGGCGCACGAATTACTCTATGCCCGTATTGTCGATACCTTCAGGGCGTTGACCTCGATTCGGGCTTTTCATCAGACAGAAAAGTTTGAAACGCGATTTGTCGATTCCAGTTCGGAGTGCATGAAAACGGGATACGAACTCACCCGGCAGACTGCCTTTCAGGGGCCCTATATCGATATATTGCAGGCAATAGTTTTGGTCATCATCTTCGGCGTCGGCGGTTACGGCGTCATGCACCAAATGATAACCATCGGCGCATTGCTCGGGTTTCAAATCTATCTTTCACGGTTGTTTGTATTGTTTCGAAGCGGCACGGGATTGTTTGGTTCATGGCAGCAATATATCGAAGGAAGGGCGCGTTCGTCCGACATCGAAAAACTGCCGCCTTCGGCTGCTGTCGATTATAAAGAATCCATATATCCGGAAATACTGCGGCTCGATGACGTGTCATTTTCGTTTGGCGAACACGAAGTCCTGTCTCATCACAATTTAGTGATTAAAGAAGGCGAATACCATTCGATTTTATTGCCCTCTGGCGGCGGCAAGACGACACTGGCCCGATGTATTCTCGGGATATATCCTGTCCAGTCAGGGGCGATTTCATTGCCGCAGGGACGCGTCGAACACGTCGGGTTTGTGCCTCAGGAAAATGTATTATTTAACGGAAGTATTAAAGATAATATATTATTATTTACCGATAATAATGATACCGTTTTATATGACGAATTATTATATATGACATGTCTCGAAACGCTTGCCACGACTTATGGCTCGAAATCCATTGGTGAGCATGGCGAATGCCTGAGCGGTGGCGAGCAACGGCGCGTCATGCTGGGACGAGCACTCGCGTGCAATCCAAAACTTCTGATCATCGATCAGATGTCGAGTGAACTCGAGCCCGATCTGTGCAGAACCATTTTCCACCGAATACGCGAACGGCGTCCCGAACTGAGCATTTTATATCTGGGACACCGGCAGCCGGAATGGGATTAAAAAAGGCAAAAAAAAGCACCGCAATGCGGTGCTTTTTTTGAGCAGGGGTGGAAGGATTCGAACCCTCGGCCCACGGCTTTGGAGGCCGTTGCTCTACCAACTGAGCTACGCCCCTATCGGCAAGTGCGGCTTATGTCACAAATGCGCGAAAATGAAAAGTTTTTTTTAAATAAATCAATGATCACTGGCATCCACTACAGCGGATTTTTGTTATCGGCATCGTTGGTATATTCCTCACCTTCGCAGCCGGAAAAGTTGAGTCCCGTGCACTTGCTGACATCCGCGCATCGAACGTGCTTTGTCACGAACGAGTTCTCGCAATAAACCGCAATGCCACTCTGGGGATTGCAGCTTGCGCCGTTACCCACGCAGTTGCAGACATCATTTTGGCAGTCCATGTTGTAATCCCTGGTATCAGAATCGGAACAGGCTGAAAAAACAAACCCTGCCGCAAGTGCCATCGCCGAAAACATAACCAGCGTTCTTTTTGCCATACTACTTCTCCCCTTATCCTCGCGCTACATTATCCCTGATTCTGAGAAAACCGCTCGCAACCATTAAATCAATGACATTTCCCGTACCGTAAAAAACTTACACGCACGATTTGAAAATTATGGATATTTTTATGGGCAATGTCAAATTACTGTGACAACAAATGCAAAAAAAGTGAGGGCGTATTGCCGCAAGGCAATAGCCCGAACCGCAGGGCGTATCGGCGACACGCCGATAGCCCGCGTCCATGCCAAACCCGCATCATTACAGGCAGAAGCCTTTCTCGCAGCCGTTCGGGCACGCTTCTTGGGGATTGAAATAATAATACGTTCCGTCGAGGCCTTGTTCACAATAGGTGTTGTTGGTGTATGCCGTGCCCTTTTTGTTGCTTCCGCCGCAATCCATCTGTGGCTCGGTTCCGGGTTCGCACGGGAACGTGCAGTCCGCGAAATACGCGTCGCGTTGGCGGCACGCCGGGGAACCGACGAACTCGCCTAAGCCGCACGTCATGACCGCAACCGTGTTCGTCGTATAGTCGCAATAATACACGGAATTATGTGCGCACATGTTGTTCATCGCCGACGGATCGCATGACGATCCGGGCTGAGGAACCACGGCATCGCACACGCCGTCGTCACACGAGGTGTTGCAGACGTCCGTTTCCTTGAACCAGTAATACTTTGCGTCTGTTGCGACCATGCACACACGGTTGTTCAGCGCCGGTTTGCCGCCGATGGTCTGGCATCCGAAGGTACTGCTTTCGATGTCGTATAGAGAGCATTTTTCGGCGCATTGGAACGTTTTTTCGCCAAAACGCATTGCGCAGGCAGTCCCGGCGGCGCATTTGGTTTCCTTAATTTTTCCGTCGATGCACTCGTAAGCATTGCCGCCAAAACACATCGTCCCATACGAAGGCACGCAGTTCGAACCGGGCACCGGTGCCGAATTGCTGACGCACTGGCCGCCGTTGCATGCCACGGGACACGGCGATTCGGCGGTGTAGCTGTAAAGATAATTGCCGCCGCTCTGCGCCTTTTCGCAAATGTGGTACGTGATGTAATTGCTCGTGCAGGTCGTAGGATAACTGGCGCTCGTGGAACTGCACGTCTCCACGCAGTCGGCATATCCGCCATCGACCGAAATCTGGCACGTGAGCGCACCCGGCGTCTCCGAGAGCACGTCGCAGTCACGGTTCACCACGTATCCGTCCGAACTGCAGAAATGCGCGACATTGCCCGTGCACGTCTCCTCGAAATCGGACGAGTTCAGATTGCAGCGCTGTGACGTGACTTCATCCGTCTCGAGGATGTTGACATCCGTCGATTTTCCCGGCTGCACCGGCTGCACATCGGATTTCTTGCACGAACCGACAAGGACATAATGGCAGTCAGGCGAACATTCCGGCTTTCCCCCGGCTTCCCACGCGGCACTCGGATCGAGTTCGGCACAAGTTGCGGGCACGCCTTGCTCGCCATCGCATTTTTCGCCGGCATCGAGCACACCGTTATGGCAAGTCACCACGGGCACGACCGTCGTGTCTTCCACACAGGTTCCCTGGACGACTGCCGAACAGTCCGCAGCACATGCGGGAAGTCCGCCCTCGCGCCATTTTTTCGACATATCCCAGGCAAGACACGAGCGAGGAAGGCTGTCGGCCCCGTCACAAACCTCGGTGCCTTCGCGGACGCCGTTGCCGCAGGTCTGCGCAGCAGGCTGGTTCCCGGACGAACCACCGTCATCATCGCAGGAAACGCATCCCATGGCAGAGATAAATAATACAGTGACAATGAACGCCTTTTTCATAGCTTACTCCTGCATGATATTCCCGCAAAACGCCGATTGCACCGACACAATCCGCAGCATGGCATTTTGCCGAAAAACAACCGTAAAGGCAAGACCTCGCGGCCTGCCTGGGGCGAGTAGCCTGCTTCCGCGGAAACGATGTCTTTCTCAACTTCTTTTACTTCAAGAGGACAGGAAAACTTACTAAAAAAAACAACAAACTCGAATATTGCGACCTTCTGCCTCCTGCCTATTGCCTAGGTGCGATAGGAATACGTAACAATAAAATACCATTAGGGGCTGAACAGTTACAACGGCGCAAAATGCGACATATATTTGAAAGCAATTTTCTGCTATTCTGTGGGTCTTGGCAATGTGCCGCAACAACGGGAGGTTGATATGTCGTATCGTGTGCGAGTTCTAAGGGGATTGGCGATAATTTCGGCGATGCTGTCGATTTCATCGGGAGCGTTGGCTCAGGATGATCAAAGCGGTCTCTGGCCGATGCAGGATATGCTGGGTTCTGAACCGCCCGAGGCGGTTCAAAGTGCAATGGAACATGGGCTTGCGGTGCGACAGGCAAGAAATCACCTGTCGCCGAGGGCACTCAAGAAGGGAGCGCTTTCGGGCAAACGCATCAGCCTGAGCGCTGGACATGGCATTGAGCTGTCCAACGGCGCCTGGAACTGGCAACGCGGCATTACACAGAATCTGCGCGAGGACAAGCACACCTATGAATGGGTTTCGGATTACGTTCGTCCGATGCTCGAACGCGCCGGCGCAGAAACACTGATGATGCGTGCATACAGCTATACCGAGACGACGACAATCATTAAGTACGGCGGCAGCGGTTATACCGAAACCGGCACATGGACAAAGAGTTCGAGCGGCGATTACAAATATGCGGACGGCAACAGCACCGAATCCGCAACCGCCACGTGGTCGTTCACGGTTCCCGAGGATGGCTATTACCCCGTTTATGTGCGTTATTTTACGAGCGACAATCGCATTCCCGATGCGCAGTACACGATAGTCCATGCCCGGGGTGAATCCGTCGTGTTGCAGAATCAGAGCATGAAATTTGTCAACAGCGGATCCGAGAGCATGAACCAGAACACGGCGAAGAGCTCGGCCAATGTGTGGCGATATCTGGGGTTATTCCCGTTCAAGGCCTCGGAAAAGGGCGCCGTGAGGCTGTCGAATGTGACATCGACATCCGGCAAGGTCGTGATCGCCGATTCGGTGCAGATCGGCGATGGTCCCGGCGTCATTAAAGAAAATGGCAAGGTTTCCGGACAGAACAAATGGCAGGAATGTGCGCTCGAATGGATGAAATACATGGGCCTGCCCGAGTGGGTTACGAAAGCCGGCGATGTTTCGGGACGAAGCATGTATTCGCTCTACGAGGGCGTCGATGCGCAGCTTTCGCTGCACACCAACGCGTTTAAAGGCGAATCACGCGGCACGCAGACTTACGTCTGGTATCCGCTCAACTCTTCCGGGAATCTGCAATGGGTTCGCGAGGACAGCTGGCAATCGGGGCATAAAGACAGCCAGCTCCCGCCCGGCACTTATAACTATGCAAAGCACATCCATCAGCGTTTTCTCGATTATATGAAAACCTATATCAGCAGCTCGTGGACGGGCAGCCAGTATCTGCATGGTGCGGGATTTGGCGAGCTCCGGCCGACGAGAAATGCGTGGTATAACAATAAAAACAATGCGCCGCTCATCATTCCGGCACTTCTCATCGAAACGGCATTTCACGACAACAGCGCCGATGCCCGGCAGATCCGCGAGGCGAATTTCCGCTATTTGGGTGCCCGCGGCATTGTGGCCGGCATGATCCAGCATTTCAAGGGCGACGACAATGCGATGATTCCGCCCATGCCGCCCAACAAACTCACGGTCACGGCCGAAGGGGATCACCTCAACCTGAGTTGGGCACCGGTCGCCGACAAAGTTCTCTCGAATTCGGTACCGACCAAATACAATATTTACACTTCGGACGACGGACTGCTCTTCGATGTCGATCCGCTCCTGGTGGTCGACGGCACCACGGCGACACTGCCCATTTCACCGGGACAGACGATCTATGTTCGCATCACGGCTGTGAATGACGCCGGCGAAAGCCTCGATTCTTTGGTTGGCGCGGGGCGTCTGCCCAAGCAGAATAAGAAAAAGATCCTCTATATCGATGGCGTCGATCGCGAGGTCAAGACGGTCTATGATCCGAACAACGTGCGTTCGTATGCCCGCATTTTTGCGCCGGCCATCCTTTTTAACGATGCCGGTTACGGCATCGATACGGTCGATGATGACGCCGCTGTTGAATTGCTCAAGACACACAAATACGACGCCGTCATTTGGGTCGTCGGTCAGACATCGATCTCGCATGACGTTCTGCCATCCGAACAACGCACACTCGTCGAACAATTGCGAGCCAGCAAAACGCCGCTACTGATGACGGGCGCCGAGATCGGTTATGCCATGGCCGATTCGGGATACAACAGCAACTCGTCATGGCTGTCCAACAACTTCGATGCCGTCTATGCCGATGATCAGGCTTATAGCAGCGTCAATGCGACGCAGAAGGTTTCGGCCACCGGCCTGATGTCTGGCGAAGTGGTTTATAGCGGATGCATTACCGACGGCGGATCGGCCTCAAAGCGCACGGTCGATGCGTATTGCGTGATTTATCCCGATGTGTTCAAAACGGCTAACGGTGGCACGGCCATACTCAATTATATCGGTGGAGATGTGAGCGCGAGCACGGGCGCGGCTGTGTTAAGCGCCGATGGCAAGGCGATATTGACGGGTTTCCCGCTCGAAACCGTCGTCGATCCGAAACAGCGCCTGTGCCTGATCTCCAATCTGCTGGCCAAAATGCTCGGTACGAAAAACAACGATGCGTGCACGGCGGACACCTGGGTGCCTGATGCCGAAATCTGCG
>JAZODZ010000254.1:0-5798 GCA_045597285.1 Myxococcota bacterium | reverse complement strand
TTATTCGGATGCGCTGGCCGAAATCGAGCCGCTTGTGTCGAGCAGCGATTCGAACGTCACGTATGAAGCAAAGCTGGCCAAGTCGATTCTTTTGCAGCTGAACGGGAATTATTCGGAAAGTGCGCGGCTAGCGGCGAGCATTTTGAGCCCGGCTGAGGATTTGGTGAAACATAGTTACGGGCCGTGGCTATTGGCTTATCCGAAACCGTGGCCGGAAATCGTCGGCAAGGCGGCAAAACCCGAGAGCACGCTGTATTACACGGCGTATGCCATCATGCGCGAAGAGAGCTATTACAACCCGAAAGCGGAATCGTGGGCAAATGCCCGCGGTCTGATGCAGCTGATGCTTCCGACGGCACAGTCGACGGCTTCCGACATCGGGATGAGCAAGCCGGAGGCCGCCGATCTTTTCAAGCCCGAGATTGCGATTCCCATTGGCACGGCTTATATCGACAAGCTGAACCGCATCCTCGTGCCGCATCCGATGTTCGTTCTGCCGGGGTATAACGCCGGGCAGGGAAATGTCGGCAAATGGATGGTTCGTTTTGCCGACACCGACATCGACATGTATGTGGAAAAAATACCGTTCAAGGAAGCGCGGCATTACGCAAAACGCGTCGGGACAACGCTTTGGCGCTATCGCTGGCTTTACGACGAAAACCTTCCTATCCTCTTCGATCCGGCGCTCACGGTGGGTTCCCTGAAAAAAGGCGAGTAACCGTTAGATTCGCCTCACCCCAACTCCTTTCCAAAGGAGAGGGATCCGCTATGGGCATGGCCCCAAAAAGAGTGCCGGGGCGTATTGGCCACGGGGTCTGAAAATGCAGTATTTGCAACGGTTTTATGGGGATGAGCATTGCCGTGGCCAATAGCCCCGGCGCCAGCGCGTATCAGCCCGCCGGTTTTGAAGGGTTTTGGAAATCGAAAGAATCTGATAGATAAAACGCCGCGGGCTGATAGCGCAGGCCCCACAAAAATAAAGCAAAAAAAGGTAAAGCCATGTCCTACAAAGATTTGAAGATCGCCGAAACGCTTGTGAAATCCCCATACGAAAAGATGCTTGCGGCGTGTTTGAAAGCACGCAGCGCGGCTGATTATGCGGCCATCGAAGAGATTTACCGCCAATGTCAGGAGCAACGGCTTTTTGATTTTGCAAAAGAGCATTCGTGCGCGTCCATCGTGGCGGCGCGTCTGCAGGCCATGAACAAATCGACGCCGAAATGGAATACCGAGCTGGATGAATGGAAATATCGCCTGCTGCAACGGTTTGACGAGCTGGATGCGCTGGCCGCGGCGCTCAAGGCAGAGGGCATTCCGATGATTGCGCTGAAAAACGCCGGGATTGCGCGTGGAATTTATCCGTATCCCGAAGAGTGTCCGATGGGAGATTTCGACGTGCTCGTGCGCAAATCCGATTTCGAGCTGGCGCATGAGGTCGTGATGAAAAACGGGTTCAGTCTGGGGTTCAGGGCCGAAAACACGATCGAGGAAGAGGGCGTGAAGGCCGGTTTGATCAGCGGCGGGACTGAGTATAAGAAAGAGTTGGCGGATGACAATCTGTGGCTCGAGCTGCAATGGAGACCGGTGGCTGGGCGATGGATTGCGCCGGAAGTCGAGCCCGTTGCGGATGACCTTTTTAAGACGTCGCTTTCGATCGAGGGAACTGACGTGTTGTTGCTCGATCCGGTGGCAAATTTGCTCCAGGTCTCGCTACATACGGCCAAGCACTCGTATGTGAGGGCACCGGGATTCCGGCTTCATTCGGACGTGGACCGCATCGTCCGCGCCTATCCGAAACTCGATTGGGATGCATTTGTTCGCCGCGTAAAAGCGATGCACGTGACCGTTTCGGTCTTTTTCTCTCTGGCGATTCCGGCCGCGATGCTCGACACGCCGATTCCGGAATACGTGATCGACGAACTCGAGCCGCCCAAGTTCCAGCGCGACTTTCTGTTCCGCTGCATCCAATCCGCCGGGCTTTTCCATCCCGCGGCGCACAAGTTCTCGCGTCCCAAATACCTCGCCTTTACCGCCATGCTGTTCGATTCGCCCAAAGCGTGCATGAAATCGGCTTTCCCGTCGCGTGGTTACATGAAAGAACACTACGGCCTGACGAGCGATTCTCAGCTTCCGATGTGCTATGCCAAACGGTTTGCCGGCCTCATCTTCAAACGGGTTAAAACGTGATGGCGGAAAAAGATAAAATTCTCGTCGTCGAAGACGATGCCTCGATTGCACGCGGCCTGAAATACAACCTTCAATACGAAGGCTATGAGGTGCGCCATGCGTCTCACGGGCAGGCCGTGATGCCGATTTTTTCCGAGTTCGCGCCTGACCTCGTCATCCTCGATTTGATGCTTCCCGGAAAGTCGGGGTTCGATATTCTTGAGGAAATTCGGGCTGTCGACAGCGAAGTTCACGTCATTATTTTGTCGGCGCGGACTGACGAGGCGGACAAAGTCAAGGGGCTGAGGCTCGGCGCGGATGATTATGTCGCCAAACCATTCAGCCTCAAGGAGTTTCTGGCGCGTGTCTCGGCGTCGATGCGACGAATTCGTCTGCGCAAAAGCGCGGAATCCGAGGCGATTGTTTTCGGCGATTTGACGATCAGTCCGGCTGATAGGACCGTGCTTCGCAATGAACAGCCGATTCGCCTGACGCCGAAGGCGATGGAAGTCATGATTTTCTTTGCTCAGCATCCGAACCGGACGTATTCGCGCGAGCAGCTCATCGAAAATATATGGCACGGTGATTACGAAGGCACGCCGAGGACGATCGATAACTTCGTGCTCCAGATTCGCGGGCAGATCGAGAACGAGCCGGCAAAGCCGGTGCGCCTTGAAACGGTTCACGGGCTGGGATATCGGTTTGTGGGGTAGGGGATGTTTGCGATATGGTGAAAAACGCGAATCGATATGCTATAAGCAATTCGTTTTGTGAGTTCGCGGTTTTATTGGAAAAAATATGTCGAAACAGACCCTGAAATACCTATTTACAATCCTGACATGCCTCTGCTTTGGCTGTGAAGAGTCGTCCGTATCGGGAACGCAGGGCGAACCGCCAGATGGTGGCGGCGGCGGTGATGTCGTCGTTCAGACATGCGATCCGAAAGACGATATGTGCCTGACCAAAAACGAGGTCGTCCATTGCGTGAATGGAGAGCGCATCAGCGAGTATTGTCCGGAGAACGAGCTTTGTTTTAACGGCAAATGCGGCGGCATTGTTTGCGAGGCGGACAAGATCGAATCGTGCCTGCCGAACGGCAAGTATCACGGCTGCAACCATCTCGGCACGGGGATGGGCGATTTCGATTGCAGTTACGGGACGACGTGTGTGGAGGGCGAGTGCAAGCCGCGTCTTTGTCTGGAAGGGGCGGGGAGATGCCTCGACGAGGACACGATTGTTTTGTGCAACGAGGCCGGGACGGCTTACGAGGTCGAGAAAAAGTGTTCGGACATCGCGGAAAAGACGATTTGCGAGGACGGCGCGTGCATTTCTATATGCGACAAGACGACGAAAGAAGCGAGTTATATTGGTTGTGAATACTGGGCGGTCGATCTGGACAACGCGATCGACGCGGGCGTGTACGATGCGGCGGGACAGCCGTTTGCCGTCGTTCTGAGCAACACGCACGAGACGCTGACGGCGAACGTCTCGATTTACACGAAAATCGATGGCAAGGTCACGGAAACACTCAAGATGTCGATTCCGCCGAAGGCTTTGAAAGGGGCGTTTCTGCCAAACGCGTGCTATGACAACAAACACACATGCCTACGCGCCTATGCCGTCAATGGGACGTGCATTTCTGACACGGCATTCTACATCAAGTCCGATCTCCCGATCACGGCGGCGCAGTTCAACCCTCTCCACAATGTCGACGTGTTTTCGAACGACGCCTCGCTATTGTTCCCAACGACGGCGCTCGGCAGACGTTACAAAATACTGGGGCGGCCGCAGTGGTATGACGACATGCACGCGTTCGTGACGATCGTGGCGACGGAACCGGGGCAGACGGAGGTCGCATTCGAGGCCGCGTGTACGATGATGAGTGGTATCGACAAGAAGGGCGGCACGATTTATCCGATGAAGCGAGGAGAGGTTCAGACGTTTTATCTCGACCAGTACGATATATTGAACCTCGAGACGCGTTATATCGGGGACGATCCGACGGGCAGCATTGTCACGGCGAACAAGAATGTCGCGGTATTTGCGGGCAACGAGGCGACGTCGATTCCCGAGACGGATCCGGTGACGTGTTGTGCCGATCACATCGAGCACCAGCAATATCCCCTCGGTGCGTGGGGCAAGAAATACAATGCGTCGAAGCTGAAGCCTCGTGGGAAGGAGCGCGATATGTGGCGCATTCTGGCTCGCGTGGACGACACCCGCGTGACGTTCACGACGCGATGCACCGATGTCGAGGGGTGCAAGACGGATTCGCCGGTACTGAACCAGGGGTATATCGATCTGAACGACGGCGATTACATCGATATATTGACGACGGAAAGTTTCAATATCGAGGCGAATTCGCCGGTGTTGGTCGGCCAGTTCATGAGCGGGCAGAACGATCCGCTCGATCCCGAGACGATGACGCAGACGCCGGACTGGGCAGGGATTGGCGATCCCGCGTATCTGATAGGCGTGCCGGTGGAGCAATACCGCAAGTCGTATCAGTTTCTTGCGCCAGACAATTATGAGGAGGACTACATCACGATCGTCGCGCCGGTCAGGGCTACGGTCGAACTGGACGGCAAGTTGGTGGATGAGACGAAGTTCAAGGCGTTTGGCAACAAGAAATTCAAGCTCGCCTATATGCGCATCGAGGATGGTGCGCACAGCATCGAGGCTTCCGATCCGATTGGGCTGTTTTCTTACGGCGTGGATAATTACGTTTCGTATGGTTATCCGGCAGGGCTCGATCTGAAGAACCTGTTTGATTAGAGCGGTTGGCGCGGCTATGCGTGCGCATACGCCGCGTGTGGGCAATGCTATGCATACCGCATACGCATTGCCTTTTTTGTGTTGTGGCGAAAAAATCATGCGCCGTGGATGTGATCCTTAGACTTACAATATATATATTTACAAGTCAAACTGTGACAAAAATGTCATAATTTGTATGACAAAAATGTCATAATTTGGGACTGGCGGTTCTGTCTGAAATGGTTGCGGGATAAGGCTTTGAGAGCAATTTTTGTTCGATTTTTTTGTCGGCAATATTGACAAAAAATATTCAGTTGGAAAGTACATTAAAAATTTGTAATTGCGAACAAATGTCATTATAGAGACGCCCTTGTAGACGGCGTGAAAACAGTCGTCAAAGAATTTTCGGCTCAACAGCCACTTTGATTTGTTGATTTGGAGGAAAACATGAAGTTTGACAAGCGTTTTGTTCTGGGTGCGGCTCTCATTCTCGGTCTCGGCATGAACCTTACGGCATGCGGTGATGACGATAAGAAAGAGGACGAAGACAACACATGTAAGGTGACCAAAGAAAGCTGCGAGGAACAGAATAAGGATTTCGATAAAGACAAATGCGAATGCAAAGACAAAGCAAGCAAGCCCGAAACCTGTGGCAACGGCAAGCTCGATGAGGGTGAAGTCTGCGATAAAGTAGATAACGAAGTCAAATTTGCCGAAGGCAAAGGCACTTGCCAGCTTTGGTATGATGAGCAGGATAAAAAAGATTCTCAGCTCGTTGACGATCCCGTAGCCAAACCTGATTGCGCAAGTGATTGCATGGGTCACGGTATGGGAACATGCAAGACCGAAGCGAGAGTTCTCTGCGGCAACGGCCAGAT
>JAZODZ010000253.1:0-1898 GCA_045597285.1 Myxococcota bacterium | reverse complement strand
AGAGGGGATTTGGGTTCGCTTACGCTCACCCGTTACGATACATAAAAAATGTTCACTTTTTAGTATTTCAAGCCATATTCATGGATTGGACTAAACTCTGTAATTCAGAATCACCATCAGGTGCAGTACTATCAACTTCTGCCTACAGCTTGGTTTTGAGAGAATTACGAGTTAAGAAACGCCATTGGGGCTGAATAGTTGTGCCATTAGTATTGCAAAGGAATAATATGAAACATTCATCTGTTGTTTTGTTGGGTTTGATTCTGCCGCTCGCCTTGCAGGCGTGTCACAAACCGGCTCAGGATAAAGCTGCACAAGAGCCTCAGGCTCAGGAAGCGCAGCCCACGGCACCGACACAGGATGAACCAGATGCAGCCAAACCCGCGGAATCAGCCGATGCGGTCGCAGAAACTCCAGCCGAGTCACCTGCTGAACCCGAAGCACAGGCCGACAATGGTTTCGTCAAAACCTCCGGCGATTGGAGCGATATACAGCTCGAGATCCGCAATTTCCCCGACAGTTCTGACGATGCGGACAAGGCGCAGATTCAAAAAGACCTCGCCGAATTGCTCAAAAACTGGAACAGCCTCCGAAATCTCAAGGATTCTGACAAACTTAGCAAACTCTACGCAGGCAGGGCTTATTTGCGCGGCAGTGCACTCGAGCAAAAGGCCATTGCCCCGAAGCTGAAGAAATCGTTCGAGAAGCACAAAGATTTTTCCCAGACGCCGGCCATTCACGTCGTCATCGATTATCTCTACACCTCGTCGGATGAGTCTGTCGAACATTGGAGTGCGCGATTTAACGAAACATTTTTTCAGGACGGCAAGACGACGGACACCGAGATCCTGATAGTATTCAAGCGAGAATTGCCCGATGACGCACAGGCTTTCTGGAGCATTGTGGTCGAAAGCGATATCTCAACTGACCGCAATATGCTCAAAAAACTTGGGCTTCTGCCGCCAAATGCTCCCAACGACTGCGAAGGGCTTGCTTATCAGATACTCATCGATTCGCCGATGCTTCGATATGAAATCAACACGATGTACGAAGCGGCTTTGGAAGCTGAAAAATCCGGTGAGCTGGATGGCCTTGTCATCTCGGATGACCCAAGCGAGGAAGAGCCTTCGGACACGGCGAAAAGCTTTTTCTATAGACTGTATGAGGATCATGCGGGGGATCCTGAGAATCCCGACGATTCGGGGCATCGCGCCACGCTGAACATGTACACGGTTGAGTTTGAAGAAAACAAGATTGTGGACGAAGTCTACGAGATATCCCACATCATCGATCCTCAGTATAAGGCGGATATCAAGCGCCTCTGTAAGCTGTGATAGTGGTGGGGGATGGGGGCGCTATTTTATTTGGCTGTGTTTAACTACTGTGGATACGGGCTTTTGGTGCCTCACCCCCCTCTGTCGCCGTTGGCGACATCTTCCCTTCTCCCATTGGGCGAGGGGGAGAGTTTAAGGATGGCGCTACACGCCTACAATTGGGAGAGGGGAGCTACGCTCACCCGTTTGCAATATATAAGTTATTCATTATTTCAAGTATCGCACCCTTGTTATTCGTGAATAATCCCACGATTTGTGTTGCGTCAGGGCGCGGATATTGTTGAAATGCCTATTACCCGACGATTCACCCCGGGCTGAAATAATCCTCGCCATTTATAATCGAGCGAGCTATGGTGGAGACGCGGAGAGAGAATATGGCGGAGGACATCATGGGCATCTACATCAATCCGGGCAACGAGGCGTTCCGCGTCAAGCGGAATGGAAAATACGTCGATAAATCAGGCCTTATCGGTGTGGTAAACCGATCGATTGGGCAACCGAACAAGCTGAGTTGCATCAGTCGGCCACGGCGGTTTGGCAAGTCGTATGCCGCGCAGATGCTCT
>JAZODZ010000252.1:0-4217 GCA_045597285.1 Myxococcota bacterium | reverse complement strand
TTCCTAATTTGCATAACACAATGTCTGTGGCCCCACAATGCCGCTATCGCAATGCGATACTCGGCGAGAGACGTGCGGACCGCACGTCTCTATCCCAGTTTTACGTTCGCCTATGCGCCTGCGGCGCATACGGCTCATTGGCGGGCTATCGGCGTGCCGCCGATACGCCCTTTGGCCGCCCGCTATCGCTACGCGATACGCGGGCGGCACCGTTTTTTGCCGCCTAAATTCGACGCAACCCCGCATAAATACTAGACTTTTTGCGTCAGCAAAATTTTTTAATTTTTTCGTCTTTAAGGGTTGATTTTTTTTTTTTTTATGATGCGGTAGGTTTATGGCCTGTTTGGGTTTAAATCACATTAAATAAAACATTGATAAGGAACAAACACATGGATTCAAATGTATTCTTTTACAGCGAGCGAGGACTAGTTAACTGTATTGTACTGGATCTATTAAATGACATTGAAAGAACAAAAAAGTTTCTGGATTTAATAAAATTCGGCATCGATGAATGCCGTCCAACATGGCTGAATGAAATATGTGGCGTAGACTGGTATGTTGAATTCTCGGCAAGTGAATTTGGCAGGCCGGATCTCATTGCGGATATTAAATGTACAAACGACACCCACAGAGTCATATTTTTTGAAGCTAAGTTGAGTTCATATTCTGCCGCCGCTGTCCCAATGGAATATGACGAACATAAAGAGTTTAAAGCATCCACAGAAGATGGCAAAGCCAATAATGGAATATACCAAAATAAAACAAGTGCCATTAATGCTCAGTTAGCCTTGAGATACAGACTCGCCAACGTACTCAGATTAACACCTGCCATAGAGTTGCTAGGAGATGAACCGCAAATCCAGGAACAACAGGATGTTGCGCTAAGTTATCACGATATGTTCGCAGCAATACACAAAAGCGGCACGGGCCGCCGAATTCATAACCGAAAAACAATAGAGCTATTTGCTCGAATCATGCGGTCGAGACCTCAGATTTATTATGTCGCCATGTCGTTCGAAAATCCCGATTATGGCTTCAAACGCATCACCGAAGAACACCCCAAAATCCTACCCCCTATCGGAATAGAAAGATGGAAATCCGGTGAACACAAATATTTCGGAATACTCAATTTAAACCTATTGCCACAAGTCGGATTTGAATCGAATTCATACATTATAAAGTGTCAGGATTATGTCAATTATCCAACGGCAGACTCGATACAATCTTTCGAAGAGGAATCTGCAGAAGACGATGATATTCCAGTTGATGATAACGATATTCCAGTTGAAACAGATCCGGATGCCAGATTTCAATGGGAAAATCTGAATAGATATGATGATAATATAAATAGAGTTTACACCGAGTGGTACGATATTATAGAGAGCATTGCAGGTGATGCATTGGTAGAACGCAAAAATAGCCACAGCATACTGAATGCTGAAAATAAAACCATCATGAAACTGATGATTATTCAATCCAAAGTATCTCTTGGATTTAAAGACTGTCTACCAACAAATCTGATTGGAATGCACAGTTTTAGAAAGAAGATAACACCTACCGAATTTGAATTTATTAACCTCAGTGATATTGAAGATACCGCTATCGATAATATAAAAATGGCAATCACAGAAGTCATAAACAGGGAGGGGTAGCATAATGCACACCAATCACAACATCCCATACTTCTCAATTATTGTAGGCATGCTCGTTCTGACTTCATGTGCATCTGCCGTTGATGATCCAGATGTATGCCGTACAATGAATTTAGTCTATTGCGATGGCATTTGTGCCGATCCCATGACATCGCCGAAATATTGTGGTGCCAATGATTCCTGTTCAGATTATACGTCTTGCAATTCAGACGAATATTGCACCGAAGGACACTGTAAAAAAGTCGCAACCGAAACGCACGACGAATCTGGAACGTGCGCAGATTTTAAGAAATACTGCAAAAACAACAGCATTATCGGATGTATTAATGGAAACATCACGGTCGAAGAATTCTGCACAGGATCAACACCAGTGTGTGATCCGCATACCGTGACATGCACTGCACTTCCCGAAGCGATCTGTACCGACGGTGAATTTAAATGTGAAAGCAACGTTCCATCGGTATGTATCGGAAATACATGGCACACGAAGTCTTTATGTGCCAAAGGCACCTATTGTAATTCTCTATCGGGCGAATGCACATCTGGCCCCGTTGAACTCGATCCCGAGGAATCATGCGAAACCGACAGCGTTCGATGTGAAAACAACGTTCCCGTAGTTTGTAGCGAATCGAGATGGATACTCCGAGAAAAGTGCGATGACGACAGCTATTGCAACTCGATGACAGCGTATTGTGACAAAATCGAAACGCTCGATTGTAACAAAACGCCCGACGATCCTCAATGTACGGCCGTTCAACCACCAACACCAGTTTGTTCTAATGATGAACAACGTTGCTTTTATGGAAAAATCCAGCAATGCCAAGACAATGAATGGACTGATTTAGCCTCGTGTGAATCTGGCAAATGCGCGAATGAGAACGATTGTGAACAGCTTGTCTGCCATACAGGCGACACACAATGCAGTGATGCTATTTTGCAAATGTGCGCCGATAATGCGTGGCTTGATGTTCTTGAATGTCCATCTGGGATATGCAAGGATGGGAAGTGTATTAATACAACTGGTGAAAATGATGTCTGCCAAACTGGCGAAATACAATGCAGTGAAAGCGGAATTGCTTTACAGATTTGTACGGAAAATACTTGGCAAGACATATATTCATGTCCATCTGGTAAGTGCCAAGCTGGTTCCTGTACAGATATTATAAATAATAGCCATGCGGTTTTGTGTAACGGACAGCTAATCGATCCGAACACATCCTACGATTATTGCGGCGCAAATGCCAATTGTGAGAATTATATTACTTGCAATGATGAACAGCGATGTTATATGGGAAAGTGTTATCCTATTTGTTTTGAGTTCTCTTCGGTTGATTTTACAGAATCCGTTAAAACTGTTTATGATTATAACCAAGATGGATGTCTCCAAGCGGAGGAAGTTTTTACGATCACAGACGCATATAAGTTAAAATATTATCCTGATGACGTATTAACTGAGTTACCAGCTCTTAAGGTGTTTCCACCTGGCAATCGTTTTCAAAACGCATCCGTAACAATACAGGCCATGCATATTCAGGGTGTTAGTAACCACCAAATATATCTTGAAGGTAGTTTTCTTGGTACTTGTTCTAGTAGTTATTGTTATGATAAAGATTATAACCATGCAACCCATTTTACATTCTCAAACATGATTACGACTACTAGGTCTTGCAGTTTCAATTTTTATGCACGCAAAGACTACGTTAAGTATATCGACTTTCCAAAACTAAAAGAAATCGATTCAAAGCTATCTCTGACTGCATCCGATTCACAACAACTGACACTTAAACTCACAACGCCAGAAGATATTAACATTATAAGTCTTAATATTTCTGGAAGCAAATACACGACCTTATACTTGAACAAAAACAAGTCACCCGATGGGAGTGGTTCCCCAAAGGCGACATCAACTAATGAGTGGGCAGGAGTCACGTGGAAAAAAATCATTTATGTTGATTGATTATCACTGGAATTGCATACATTAATATGATGCAATTATCTTAAATTTCAACTCGCAATCGCGATAACGGACGAACGAGATAATATGCCAGTAACATTCATGTGGAGCGAGAGACGTGCGGACCGCACGTCTCTACCATGGGCACGGCTATGCCTGCGGCATACGCCGTGCGTACCGCATTGGCGCGTGTCACGACACGCGCCTACTCCTCACTCCCCAAGCTTTCTATCATACACGTATGTTTCTTTTCTGGATCATCCTTATCATAACTAATACCGACTAATAATATTTCGTCTGTATAATTTTGTATAGAAGCCGGATAATTATTCTTTTTAATCTGCGCAATCGCGCCTTCACTGTCGCGCTCTGGATGTTTTTTATCCAAAACTTTTAATTCGATCACGAGCGCGGGATAGTCCGAATTCCGTTTCGGCAAATAGACGATATCGGCATAGCCCGTGCCACCAGCGAGTTCTTCCATTTGTATATATTCATCTCGATACGCGAAATACGCTAATTTAATCGTGCCGCGCAAAGATTGTTCGTTATTATAATGCCGCGGGCCATATTCTTCCGTGTGTACGCGCTGCAATTCCGCCGCGACCGCG
>JAZODZ010000251.1:0-3024 GCA_045597285.1 Myxococcota bacterium | reverse complement strand
CGCGCGTTGCGCATACGACTGGGATAAGGTGTTGATTGACAAAAGGATTTCGTATAGTATGGAGCGAGGGCTTTCAATTATTAGGGAGCCATAGTTTCAAACACGTCGCGTTGGGACGCTGACATTTGCATTTATAATCTTCATTAATCATGTGTTTGCCATGATTAGTGACTGGACGAAATTAGAGGTCAATGCTATGAATCGTGTCAAATTACATTATTTTTGCGTTATGGCGCTGTTAGTTTCCGCTTGCGATGACAGTTCAGAAACTAAATCGTGTGATGATATCAGCTGTGATGGACACGGGATGTGTATCCAGAATGACGAAGGTCAATTCAAGTGTGAATGTGAAACGGGATATCATGTTTCAGAAGTCAGTCCGTGGCACTGCGAGTTGGACATCGTTCAGAAAAACGGATGTGATGACATAGATTGTGGCGGGCACGGGAAGTGTATTCTCGAGAATAGGGATCATGCTATTTGTGATTGTGAATCAGGTTACCATGTTTCGGAAAGCAATCCGTTGCACTGCGAACTTGATTACGTTCCGGAAAACGGATGTGATGGCGTAGATTGTGGTGGTCATGGCATATGTATTCAATTGGATGATGAGCAAGTCATGTGCGACTGCGATTCAGGTTATCAGGTTTCTGAGTACGATTGGCTGTATTGCGAGCCCAATTCAAGTCAGGGGGGCGAGTGCGATAGCATAGACTGTGGCAAACATGGCATTTGTATTGAGGCCGGCGGTGTTTTTGAAATGTGTTTGTGTGAACCTGGGTATTCGGTTACCGAGGACAATCCGTATTATTGCGAGCCGGAGCAAGTATCGGAACTCAGTTGCTATGATGTGGACTGCGGTGACAATGGATTTTGTAGTTATGATAAAAATGATAAACCATATTGTGTGTGCGCAGAAGGATATATAGCCCCGGATGGGGATCCGACTACGTGTGTGATTGATATTAGTAAAGAGTGCGAGAATGACGATGCGACGTGCATTGACAATACGGTTTACAGGTGTATTGATCATGCCTGGACAATGATTGAAGTGTGCAAAAATGGGTTGGTTTGTCGTGCAAACAATAATGCGTATGTGGGAGGTCTGTGTGGCGTTCCCTGTGAATCTGAAGCAGATGTCGGCAAGACGGGGCCTGCGATTTGCAACGGATACGGTCAGTATTCGGGTAGTAAGTGTGAATCATTTGGTTACGGGATGGTATACATTGAGGGAACCGGGGACTTTACTGAATGTATGAACGGATGCTATGCAGGTAAATGTATTACGTATGACGAAAATATATTTGACTGCAAGAATAGAGACAAGGGGTCATATTGTGCAAACGACAATGGCGTTCCAACCGTATATCACTGTTCTTTAGAAACAGCTTATTACGTTCAGCCGTGCAGTGAATATTACTCCTATTGTTTTGAAGGCTATTATTCGAATGAAAGTGCGGATTGTGTACATTCACCAGATCTGAAATATTGTGATGGGTATATTTGTAGTTATGAAAGTTATTATCCATGTGCAGGCAAAAAAGATGGTGAATATTGTGTCATGCATGACGGTAAAGCCTATAAATACGAATGTAGCGAAGAACGATATAAGAAAGGATACTATGCTTTCGATTATTGCGGTGAATCTGGGGATGATGATAAATACTGTGTTCAATATGATAGAAAGTTTTCGAGTGGGGATGTGGAAAGTAAGATTGCATGTTGGTGGGAAGAATATGTAATTCTTGAAGCATGTACGGATTTAGTTTGTGATTATGACAAATTACTTCAATGCAAGGAAAAAGCTGATGGTATTTATCCATTGGAAATCAATGACCATGTGTATTATTACCAGTGCAAGGATGGTTATTATGACAGCAGTAAATCATGTGGTTCGGATGAGCCGTATGTAATGATTTGGAACGACAGGGCACTTTGTATCTCTGAATCACTCGTAATAAAGGAATCTTGTGAAGGAAAAATCTGCCATGCAGAAGATGTTTATCCGTGCAAAGACAGATCCGATGGCTACTACTGTCTGAATAATGGAGATGAAGCCTTTTATTATTTGTGTCAGGATGGGGCACCTGTTCTGTATGAGGCAAATAGTAAGTATCTTCGAGTTGATGTGTGTCAAGGGAATAAACCTTACTGTATTTCGCATTCCAATACGTATCAGTGTGTTTCTGCATCCGATGCATCCGAACTGACCTGTAGCGGGATGGTTTGCGAGGATGAATGTCCGAATGATTCTTCGAAACTGAAGCCTGGAATTTGTGGATGTGGTGTTGCTGACAAGGACAGCGACAAGGATGGAACGCTTGATTGTCTGGATGAATGCCCGAATGACAAGTACAAAGTTAAGCTCGGTATCTGTGGTTGCGGGAGGAATGATACCGATGACGAGGATAACGACGGGGTTCCGAATTGTGTGGATGTATGCCCGTTGGATCCATTGAAAACTACCGATGCCGGTGTGTGCGGTTGCGGCGTTTCGGATCTCAACGACAGGGACTGTGATGGCAGTCCTGACGATGTGGACGAGTGTCCGGATGATCCATACAAATATATAAAAGGGTCAGGCGAATGTGCCACAGATGATGCCAACCTTAATCACATGTTTGATAAGTACGAGACGGGAGATGGCAAAGATTGTTTAAAAGACAGCGACTGTTCGAGCGGTTTCTGCGATTCTTTTATCGGCTATAAATGTTCCAGTCGTTGCACAAGCGATGCACAATGTGTTTATAGCGATTATTATTGCCGTGGCGATGGTCGGTGCGTGCCCGATACGTTTGAAACCGTGTGGCATTATTACAGCGGTTCCACGGTTTCTTTCCCGATTTCCGAAGCAACGAATTGCAACTTTACCATTGACTGGGGGGATGGATCCGAAATCGAGACCTATACTTCATGTCCGGGGACTAATTTGCAGCATACATACGATTATTATACGATTGAATGGTACCGCATTAAGGTCAAAGGGACACTGGATGGGTGGTCTTTAAGGGCTATATCTGAAAG
>JAZODZ010000250.1:0-1759 GCA_045597285.1 Myxococcota bacterium | reverse complement strand
GATAACGGGCTTCACGCGTGTCGATGATGAGTTCGGTATCCTGTTCGATGAAAAGCGGCACCTGGACTTCGAGGCCGGTCTCCAGGCGAGCGCGTTTCGTGGCCGCCGTCACCGTGTCACCCTTGATGGCGGGCTCGCATTCGACGACGCGGAGTGTCACCGAGTTGGGAAGCTGAAGCCCGATCGGGTTGCCATCGTGAAGAAGCACCTGCACGTTGTCATTTTCGCGAATGAACTGGAGTTCGTATTCGATCATGTCACCGGGCATCGTGAACTGCTCATAAGTCTCGTTGTTCATAAAGATGTAATTTTCTTTATTCTCGTTGTAGAGGTACTGGCAGGGAACGATTTCAAAATTGGGGACTTCGACGCGATCTTCGGCCTTGTAGGTTTTCTGAAGTATCTGTTTTGTGCGGATATTCTTGGCTTTGAGCTTGACGAGCGTGGCACCGCCGCGTGCAGATGGCGTCTGAACCGTCGTTTCGAGAACGGTGAACGGATCGCCGTCGAGCAGGAGAAGGGAACCTTTTTTAAGATCGAGACTGGTTGGCATGTGAACTCCTAAAAAGAGAAAAAAGCGCGTATTTATTGGGGACTGCGCATATCCAAATGAATATTCGCGGCATCGCGGGATGCCGGAAACGAGGTTATATTATTCAGTATTTTTCAGCATCTGCGCAACATCATTTCTTTCGGCCGCAACGCGGTCGGACCAGGTATGGCGCAGGGCCTCGTCGTACATTTTAATAGCGGTCTGATAGTCGCCATTTTCGCGGGCCAGAACGGCCAGAATATAGGCGTGCGTCGAAGCCGGATGAATCGTTTTGGCATAGCCCCAGGTGTACATGGGGCTGCAGCCGGCAAGACAAATTGACAATGCGAGCCCCCCCATAATCATGGCCGAACAGGTGATTATTTTGCGGGCGAATCTCACCATGCCATGAATCCCCAGGGCGTGAGCATATTGCCGCTGACGAGCGGAAGAAGCCATTTTCCGAAAAAGACGTATTCGATGGCCGCGAGCGCGATAAACGGCCCGAATGGAACCGCCAGGTTGCCCATGCGGGAATCGTCGAGCGCCTCGTCGACTTTGTCGTCGGATTTGTCCGTCGCGTCATCGGAGGTTTCGGTTTTATCCGGCGATTCCTCGGATTTTTCGGTTTCGGGCTTCGTTGTTTCGGCACTGTCCGGGGCTTCGTCGGCGGCCTTATCCGATGCGGCCTCGGATTTTTCTTTATTGGCGACATCCACGCCGTGGACTTCGGCCTCTACCTCGGCGGCGACTTCATTGCGGAAAAGGCCGTTCTGATCCTTGGTCTGTTGTTTTTTGCCGAGACAGATGGCGATCACGGCACCAATAATGCCCTGAAGGCTGGCGGCCAGAAAGATGAACGGCAGGCTCTGCCATCCGAGCACGGCACCGACCATGATCATCATCCAGATATCTCCGCCGCCCATGCCGATGCGCTTGCGGACGAGGTAATACAGCCCGATGATGGTGACGACCACGCCGCCGCCGATGAGGCCGCCGAGGATCGAGTCCAGCCAGCCGATGTTGCCGAGAACGAAGGTATAAGGCCACGAATCGGGCATGGCAACCGCCGCGAGAACGCCAAACCCGGCGATGGGAAGCGCGACTTCCGGTGCGATTTCCGTCGTCCGCCAGTCCATGATCGCGAGCGCAAGGCTGCCGACACAGAACAGCGTCATGACGACGAACAGGACGCTCATGCGCCAGAAAGTCGGAGGCCAAGCGGTC
>JAZODZ010000249.1:0-2639 GCA_045597285.1 Myxococcota bacterium | reverse complement strand
CTGAACATCTCCTCATAGCGGATTCCGTGTTCTTCCAGAACGGAACGCCGGAGCATGCAGGTAGGGTGGCACACATCACTGCAATGCATCATGAGGGCCTTCTTGATGGTGATGTCGTCCATGGCGATATTCGAGCTCTTCTCCTTGCCTACGGTGCCATACTGAGTATTCAGCACCCCCACTTCGGGATGAGCATCAAGTAAGGCCACCTGCTTCTCGAAGCGTTCGGGCAGTGAGATGTCGTCATGGTCCATGACAGCGAGGTACTCGCCCTTCGCCATTTCCAGCAGGCGGTTGCGGGCGCCGGAAATGCCGAGGTTGCGTTCGTTCACAGCGTAGACGATGCGCGGATCGGAATACGACTTCACCACCTCTTCGACCTGCGGATCGGTGGAGCGGTCGTTGAGAATGAGGAACTCGAAGTCCCCGAACGTCTGCGCGAGTATGCTGTCGATGGCTTCGCGCAGATGTTCGGGGCGAGTGTTATACACAGGCATGAGGACGGAAACGCGGGGCATGTTTTCTATCTCTTTAGGTAGTTTGGTTTAATTGCTAGAATATTTTATTTGGAGATGACCGTAGATACATTGTGGCTACTCTGTGTTAGCATACACTCTATATGTATTTGCGTATATTCTTCTTCTGAAAGAAGCGGATTCTGCCTGTCAATGACATCTCCTGGTTCGGGATAATTTTCCATCAGTAATGGCAGAGACACTTCAATAAAGCGTGGTGACGTGCTGCTAAAAAATGTCCTGATCTTTGTATAATCTTCCTTTTGGTTAATTTTTATATATTCAATTCCATAAGCGTGTGCGATTGCTTCAAAGTCAGGAGCAGAATAACCATCAACAGACACAAATGTTTTTCCTGGAAATAATTTTTCCTGAGTCTTACGTATCATGCCAAGGCAGCTGTTATTCAGCACAATGATATTGATAGGTAAATTATCCCTTTTAATTGTATGTAGTTCTTGGATATTCATCTGAATTCCAGCATCACCGTTTACTGAAATAATCATGGTTTGGGGTCTTGCATATGCCGCCCCTATAGCGGCCGGTAGAGAAAAACCCATGGAGCCGTAACCTGATGAGTTGATTAGGCGTCGGTTATTGTCCAACTTAATTGCCTGTGCGACGCACATCTGATTCTGTCCAACATCAGAACAAATTACACAATCATCGGAAAGATAATCTGAAATTACATGCAAAAAGTTATTAGCATTATGAGTTTTTATGCTAAGGTCATACGATGGATAGCGTTTTTTCCATTCTTGTGTTAGCGATATCCATGATGAATATGAAGGTAAATCGTATTCGCCAATATTGAATGCATCCAAAAACAATCCAACAGTTGAGTGAATGCTGAGAGTTTCGTCAAATTTTCGACCTAGTTCTGCCCTGTCAACATCGACCCTGATAATTTTGGCATCCTGCTGGAGTTGGGTTCTGTATCCTCCTAGCTGACGCTCATCTAGACGCGAGCCAAGAATGATCAAACAATCCGCATGGGCAACAGCTAGATTGGCGTGCCGATTTCCGTAATGTCCGATGAAGCCACGAAAACACGGATGATCGTGCGGCAGTACATCAAGCCCACACAACGTTGCTACTACAGGTATCTGAACCTTATCCAGCAAAATCCGCAGTTTCACTCTGACACTGTCGCTACGAGCGCCTCCACCTACAAGAATTAATGGCTTTGTTGCCTTCTGCAAAAGGGCAATAACTTTCTTGCTGTCAACGACATCATAGTTTTCCAGTTCAGGCTTATATGATTCCAATCTGGTTACGTCGATATCTTCTCGAGCAATGTTATAGGGAATGTCCACCAGAACAGGCCCTTTACGTCCGGTATTGGCAATATGAAAGGCCTTTTGAAGCTCGTATTGAATATCCTGAGCACGGTTGATTTTTACGGCATACTTTGTGATGTCCGAAACTAGATGCACCATGTCAATTTCTTCAAAAGCATTCTGCCGCAAAGTTTTGTCTTTTCTCACCGCTAAGGAGTGAGGACTACCTATAAGAAATACACAAGGATTGGAATCGAAATACGCGTTTGCAATCCCTGCAACAACATTGCAGGCACTAGGAGCCCCCGAGGCAGTCGCTACGGCAGGTTTCTCTGTCAGAGCCGCATATGCGTTGACGGCAAAGGACGAGGCCTGTTCATGATAGTTAAGAATGAAGTGGTTATCCGGGTTCTCACAGAACACTTCTAGAATATCAGCATTAAAGCCCCCGATATAGCCCCACATCAAATGGCTGTTCTGCTCGAGAAAACGTGTGACGAATGTTGCAACTTTCATTGTCTTGTCCCTAATTTTTTGCAGGGAATATTTCAAAAACAATATTTGGAATATCCCTGCAAACAGTCTAATTAAGCCGGCATGTCTTTGCTTGGGTTTTTCGGAGTTTGCTGTTGATGGAATAACTGTGTGATATTCCTCGGAACAATTCTCTCCTTATATATCCAATTCGGCGTATCCAAAACCTTCCATACCGAAATGATTTCCACAATAGAACATCACATATTTGTCGTTTACCTTTGTGATGTGCGGATATTCGATCATCTGAGAATCCCAGCCTTCTTCCGAAACATCAATTCCAGCCTGAGAGTCATCGCGCGTCCAGTTT